>DASRNC010000151.1:0-3316 GCA_035647595.1 Bacillota bacterium
TATACAAGGTATTAAACATAAGTTCCTAACTAGTTTTGCTAACATTTTATAGCCCCATTTTGAAAAAAGCCTTTCCTCTTGATATGTAGTATATAATTAAATTCTTAAGAAAACCTGACAAATTTCTTAAGAAATTCTTAAGATGTAGTGCATGCACATGTTTTTTCCATCGGTATGATAAAATATGATATAAGCAGGCGGATTGAAAATATAGAAGGTGTAATTAAAACAGAAAAACCCCCGTGGTCACTTTTATCAGTGACTACAGAGGTTTTTTACCTATAACTATTAAATTCGAGGTATTGACATACTCCCTATACTTAAAGTCAGGTGACTCTAGTATCAGACAAAACCAGCCTGCCTGTGCAGGTCTTACAGCTTCTATCACAAGAGCCGATGCCCCCAACTCTCTGAATTGTCGACGTGCCTTATAGCTCCTTATCCAAAATAGCTACAAGTAAGTCTGTCGCTTGCATCATATCCCTTAGGTCAATCATCTCCTGACCACTGTGAACATAGCGACAGGGGACTGATATTACGCCCGAGGGGACACCACTGGCTGTTAAGTGAATAGCACCAGAATCCGTTCCACCTGCCTCCAATACCTCTAGCTGATAGGGTATCTTGGCTTCCTTGGCCCGTTTTATCATTAGATTTTTAACCATGGGATGGCTTATTACAGAGGAGTCCTTGACCTTTATAGCAGGTCCTTGACCCAGCTCTATGGCCATCCGCCTAGCATTTGGAGTATCTCCTGTCAAGGTAACATCTAGGGCTATCCCCATATCTGGCATTATACCATAGGCAGAGGTCCTAGCTCCACGCAGGCCCAACTCCTCCTGGACAGTAAATACATAGTAAAGGTCATGGTCACTTGCCTTAACCCTCTTTAAGGCCTCAATGGCTACAGCGCAGCCAACCCTATTGTCCATGGCACAGGCTGACAGCCGGTCACCACTTGCAAACATGGGAGCATCATATACAGCCACATCCCCGATCTCTACCTTTTCTGCAGCCTCTTCCTTGTTTTTAGCGCCGATATCTATATACATCTTTCGTAGGCTTAGCTTTTTAATATCATCTATCTCACTTTCATAGCTGACAACACCACAGGTCCCGTCTTTAAACTTTACCCTTCGGTTGATTACATTTAAGACGGATACTCCGCCGATATTTGAAAACCTTAGAAAGCCCTTGTCATCTATGCCGGTGACTATTAGGCCTATCTGATCCATATGGGCAGCTATCATAACTTTTTTGCCAGCCCCTGTCCCCTTCTTTACTGCAATCAAATTGCCTAGGGCATCAGTGCGAATCTCGTCAACATAATCCTTTATCTGGTTTTCTATGACCTCTCTTATGCTTTCTTCGTTACCAGAGGGTCCATATGTACTTGTTAATAATCCTAGTAGGTCTTTCAATGGGCTTCACATCCTTGCAAGAATTTTTGTATCAATTCCAACGTATTGTTAAAGTCGTTTAGGTCCATTACAGAGGAGGGTGAATGTATGTACCTGCAGGGGACAGAAACCGCAATAGTCGGTATACCTGCCCGAGACAGCTGTATCCTTCCTGCATCATTTCCTCCTGCAATATTTTCCTTAAGCTGGTAGGGTATTGAGTTTTGCTCAGCTGTTTTCACCATCTCTTTAAATAAGCCCTTGTTGGCAACGGAACTATAATCCATAAAGGATATGGCGGGGCCCCTTCCCAGCCTAGTAGTCTCTAGGTGGTCTTCTACATCAGGTATGTCAGCGCAAGTCGTCCCCTCTACTACTAGGGCCATATCAGGCTCAATATGGTAGGCTGCGACTCCAGCCCCCCTGAGCCCTACCTCCTCCTGGACTGTAAAGCATGCATATAGGTCAAAATCATACCTATCCTTTAATAGCTCAAGCAATATGCTACAGCCTATACGGTCATCTAAGGCCTTGGCCTTGACCTTATTGTCGCCAAACAAAAGAAAATTAGAATCAAATACTGCATAATCACCTATTTTTACTGCCCTGCTAGCCTCTTCCTTGCTATTGGCACCTATATCTATATACATTTGTCTTTGCTTTATAACAGTGTTTCGTTCCTGGCCTTCCTGTAGATGGATGGCCTTGACACCTATAACACCAGGCACCCTATCCTTACCAATGAGAACCCTCTTTGATACGAGTATTCTTTGATCTATCCCACCGATAGGTAGGAATTTTAGCATCCCCTTGTCACTTATCCCAGAAATAATAAAGCCTATCTCATCCATATGGGCGGCTACCATAACCTTTTTACCCCTATTAGTACCCTTCTTTATAGCTATTACGTTGCCCATCCGGTCAACATAGCTATCATCACTTATGGGACCTACGAGTCCTAATATAATTTCCCTAACTTCATTCTCATTGCCTGAGACGCCTGCAGCCTGTGTTAGTCTCTTTAATAGTTCAACCATTCCTGCCAGCCCTCCTTTAGTGAAGCAATAAATAATGCAACCAACCTTGCTCCCTTGCTAATATGGTCCATATTGAGAGTTTCCACTGTAGTATGCATATATCTCAAGGGTATTTGTACCAATATTGTAGGGACTCCTGCCCTTGAAATTTGCATAGACCGTGCATCTGTTCCTGTTGCACGGGGTGCAACCTCTATCTGGCAGTCTAGGCCGTACTCCTTTGCTGTATCCAGTAGCCTTTGGGTCAAGCCAGGGTGCATGTTTGGCCCCATAGCAACAACTATTCCCTTGTCCATGTCATGGGTAAAATCCCTTGGCGCATCGGGAGTATCTCCATGGGTCACATCTATGGCTATACCAATGTCCGGTTCTGCCCTATAGGTGCCAATAATAGCCCCCCTCGTGCCAACCTCCTCCTGGACTGTGGCTACGCAGCAGACCTCGGCCTGGTATTTAAGTCTGTCAAGCTCCTTCATAAGTTCAACTAACATGACGACGCCAGCCCTGTCATCAATAGACTTACCGTTGACATATGAGCCTAGCATAGAAACAAGTGGGCTGTTGAAGGTAATAAGGTCGCCTACCTCTACAAGCTCCTTAACCCTGTCTACAGGAAAGCCAATATCTATGCTCATATCCTTCATTTTGACTGCCTTGCTGGCATCCACAGCAGATAAGAGGTGGGGCGGTAGTGCAGATACAATGCCCGTTAGCTTTTCCCTACCGTGTACCGTAACCTCCTGCGTCAGGAGTATCCTCTGATCAACCCCTCCAATATTTGTAAATCTCAAAAATCCCTTATCATCAATATCCTTGACCATAAGGGCAATTTCGTCCATATGCGCAGCCACCATTACCTTGGCTCCACTAACACTACCC
>DASRNC010000152.1:0-4240 GCA_035647595.1 Bacillota bacterium
ATAGTAAAGAGCGGGTTATCCCCACTCTAATAGGCCAAAAGATATACAAGCAAAATTATTGTACCATTAACTTTGCGTTTGTGCAAGCTAAAATAACGAAATTTGGCTGGCCTCAGGCAAATCTGCTAGGACGTTGTTTAGCTTAAGTGCTTCGATAACAGTCTTGGTCACCCTTGCCCTTTCTCTTAAGTCTTCTACGGAGATGAAATCACCCACTTGCCTAGCCTTTACAATACTATTGGCAGCATTTACTCCCACACCCTGCAATGCATTTAAAGACGGTAATATACCATCATCCGTCAAGAGAAATTTACTTGCACTAGACTTATATAGGTCTATGGGAGCAAATTTATATCCCCGCGCATACATTTCTACGACAACCTCTAATATGGTTTGTAGGTTTCTCTCTTTTGCAGTAAGTTTGTTCCCTTGATCCCCTAAGTACTTTATTCTTGTCTTTATGGCACTTTGGCCAGATATAATAAGGGCAGCATCAAAATCATCAGCTCTTACTGTAAAATAGGTTGCATAGAAGGCTTCTGGATAATGGACTTTGAAATATGCAATTCTAAAGGCCATTAAGACATATGCAGAGGCATGGGCTTTTGGAAACATGTATTTTATTTTTTTGCATGATTCAATATACCATTGTGGGATACCATGTGTATTCATTTCATCCTCCATCTCAGGAGTTAGCCCCTTACCCCTCCGCACTCTCTCCATTATATTAAACGATATTGTTGGCTCCATGCCTTGATACATTAGATATATCATTATATCGTCACGAGTAGAAATTACCTCAGACAAGCCGATAATATTCTTTTTTATCAACTCCTGAGCATTATTTAACCAAACATCCGTACCATGAGAGAGACCACTTATACGTATGAGGTCTGCAAATGTGGTAGGTCTAGTATCAACTAACATCTGCCTCACAAATCTTGTCCCAAACTCTGGGATACCGAAGGTTCCAACAGGACTGTTAATGTCATCTGGACTTATGCCTAGACTCTCTGTATCTGAAAATATCTTCATAGTCCTTTCTTCCCCTATGGGAATTTCCATTGCATTTATTCCTGTCAAGTCCTCTAGCATTCGTATTACAGTAGGATCATCATGACCAAGTATATCAAGCTTGACTAGGGTATCATGTATTGAATGAAAGTCAAAATGTGAGGTTATAGTGGCTGATTCCTTGTCATCCGCCGGATACTGTATAGGAGTGAAATCATGAATATCACGGTCTTTAGGTACTACAAGTATTCCACCGGGATGCTGACCCGTTGTTCTCTTGACACCAGCACAACCAGCGACTAGTCGCTTAATCTCAGAGTTAGTTGCTATTATCTGTTTTCCCTCCATATATTTCATCACAAAGCCAAAGGCTGTCTTATCCGCTATCCTACCTATGGTTCCTGCTCTAAATACATAGCCCTCACCAAACAGTTCTTCTGTATACTTATGAGCTATTGACTGGTATTCCCCTGAAAAATTTAGGTCTATATCGGGCACTTTATCGCCCTTAAATCCAAGAAAAACCTCAAAGGGTATGTCATGACCTAATTTATCATATTGGCTTCCGCATTTAATACATTCTTTATGGGGCAAATCTATGCCACAGGCATATTTACCCTTGTCAATATTGAAATCGGAGTGTTGACATTTAAGACATAAATAATGGGGTGGTAGGGGATTTACCTCTGTTACGCCGGTCATTGTAGCTACGAAGGATGAACCCACCGAACCTCTAGACCCAACAAGATATCCATCATCTAGAGACTTTTTAACCAGCTTGTGTGCCACAAGGTAAAGTACCGCATAACCATTGCCGATAATGGAGTCTAGCTCTTTTGTTAGTCTTTTTTCTACGATATCAGGTAAAGGGTTGCCATACAAATCCTGTGCGTTCTTTAGTGCCATCTTCCTAACTTCTTCCTCCGCACCTGGTATTTCCGGAGGGAATAGTTGATCGGGTATAGGCTTTAGCTCCTGGATTTCATCAGCGATACTTCGTGGGGCTTCGACAACAACTGAATAAGCTTGCTCCTCACCAAGATAGGAGAACTCATCTAGCATTTCATCTGTTGTTTTAAAGTACAATGGTGGCTGGTTGTCTGCATCATGAAACTTCTGACCACTCATAAGTATTCGACGGAAATACTCATCCTGTGGATCAAGGAAGTGTACGTCACCAGTCGCTACTACTCGTTTGTTGTAGGACTTCCCCAAGCCCACTATTTCCCTATTTATATTCATCAATGCTTCTTTATCCGCAACGTGTTCATTACGTATAAGGTAATCATTGTTTCCCAATGGCTGTATTTCAAGATAGTCATAGAAGTCTACTATCCCCTCCACTTCTTCCTTTGATGCTCTTTCAATTATAGCCCTATAAAGCTCTCCAGCCTCACACCCAGAGCCAATAATCAGCCCTTCTCTATGTTCAGTTAGCAAACTCTTTGGAACACGCGGCCTCCTATAGTAGTATTCCATATGTGATTTAGAAATAAGTTTGTAAAGGTTTTTGAGTCCTTGTTGATTTTTTGCCAATATAACAGTGTGAAAACTCTTAAGCGCATTTAAATTAGTCCTCCTGCTAAATGCATCATTAATCTGGTTTAAATCATGAATACCATCCTTTTCTAGTCTGCTTAGAAGTTTTAGCAATATCTGCGCTGTTACCTGTGCATCTTCCAGTGCCCTATGGTGGTTTTTCATTACAATTCCTAGGTGGCCTGCTACTGTATCAAGCCTAAACCTTTTTATATCCCTTAACAACTCTCTTGATAGTGATAATGTATCTAGGATCGGATTAGCTAACCTAGCATTTATGCCCTTACCCTTTTCATTGATAAAGCCTATATCAAATGGGGCATTGTGGGCGACTAATACAGAACTGCCACAAAACTCGAGGAATCTAGGCAGTACAGACTCAATTTCAGGTGCATCTACTACCATATTATCGCTTATACCAGTTAGCTTTGTGATATTGGCTGGAATTTGTGCTTTTGGGCAAACAATTGATGAAAATGTATCCACTATCTTTCTATCCCTTATTTTAACTGCACCTATCTCAATAATCTCACTTGCCCTAAAGTCTAGTCCAGTTGTCTCTATATCAAGCACTACGTAATCTTGATTAAAATCAGTATCAGTGCTATTTGTAACAATTGGAGCAAGGTCATTGATAAGATAGGCCTCAACACCCAATAGTATTTTGATACCTTTTTTCTGGCCCTGTGCATAAGCCTCTGGGAAAGCTTGCACTACACCATGATCTGTTATCGCTATCGCATCATGGCCCCAAAATGCTGCCCTATCAATGAGCGATTTAGCTGAGGCTATAGCATCTAGAGAGCTCATCTGAGTATGAAGATGTAGCTCGACTCTTTTTACTGGTGCACTATCAAGTCTGATTCTATCTGCTGCTAGATTTATATCATTTGCTAAAATCACGATTTCACGTTGGTATCTATCATATTGACATTCGCCTCTGATCCTATACCATTTATCAATAACCAATTTATCCAGCAGTGTCTTTGCTCTTTTCGCATCAAGAAATAGCTTGACCGTAACAGAGCCGGAGTAGTTAGTTACATCCATTATAGCAAGGTACTTGCCTCCCCGTAGTTGTCTAGATTCTTTGCTGAATATTTTGCCTTCAATTGCTACTCTACCGCTATCCTCTCTAAGATCTTCTATAGAATCTAATGTGTTCTTTATGCGTTTGCCTAAGAGAATCGGCAAGGAATTGCTTTTATTATTCCCACCATGTTTATTAGGTCTTTGAATTGAGTTATTCTCCAGCATTTGTCTTGCAAGCATAGAGTCTTCTTTTTCTTTTTCTACTAAATATTGATTACTTGTGGGTGTACTCTCTATAGATTCATTTTTAAAACGAACCTTAAAAGACATGCCAAATGTATCAAGGAACCAATGTTCCATATTTACCTGCACAGATTTATTGTGTAGAATACTAGCATTTGATGCTTGTACTACTGATACCAGAAGAACATTTTGCTTAATTTCATAATTGCATAAATTCAAAACTGTAGAAACTGCTGGCATATTAGATTTCATGCCTTCAATTAAATCTAACCATATAATATCAAATTCATTTGTGACGTCTTCTAGTGACATATCTGCAGCTAATTTTACTACGATATTGCCTATACCATGGACTTTTTCCTTTAAGGCGTCCTCAATAGCATGAAGAGTCTTATAAGAAATATATTTTTTA
>DASRNC010000153.1:0-3216 GCA_035647595.1 Bacillota bacterium
TTGTCTTATTTATCACATTGTTTATTTCATTTACCACCAATCTATCCGATTCCTTCCTTAAGGCCTCTTTTAAAATAACTATAGCATCTTTTCCAGCAATCCTCCCCAATGCCCATGCACTATGCGCGCGTATTGGGGGGTCTTGATGACACAATGTTTGTGATAATGGCTCTACAAAGATAGAATCACCTGAATTTCCAGCAGCTATTATTGCCATAGAAATTATGCGTCTAGGCCTTGCGTAGTTCTTGCCTATGACTTGTCCCAGTTGCTTCATATACTTTTTTAAACCATGATGGTTTTTAAGAATGTCCATTATATTGAATATTTCTTTATATGAGTCCCCTTGGTCTATGTTCTTGTATTTATCTGCGTTTTTAGGACAGGTTATCTGGCAATCCTCACAGCCTAGGATCCTGTTGCCCATCTTTTCCCTAATATCCACAGGAATTATATCAGAGGACAGCATATAATACCTAAGGCATTTGCTGACTATTATCCTCCCCTTATCTGAAATTGCATCATTAGGACATGCATCAATACATTTTCTACAGCTACCACAGTCTGTAATCTTCTTATCGTAAGATTTGCTGTAAGGAAAATCGGCATTGGTCAATAATAAATGCAATGTCATGAGTGAACCTTCTTTTTCATTGTGGATTAAGCCATTTTTGCCAAATAAGCCTATCCCGCTTTTGTATGCAATATGTTTTATGGGCAGCGGTGGATCTACAAGTGCTTTATAATTATTGGAGATTAGAATGTCTCCTATCTCCTGCATTGCAGCCCTACCCTTGGGATAAGCCATGTAGTGGGCATTTATATAAGCATTTTGAGGCCCTATCCCAGCCTTAATAGGTTTATATGGATATGAGGCAACAATAAAAGTTCTCCCATCCTCCATTATAGTATCATATGATGATGTAAGGTTTTTTTCGGACCAGTAGTTAATAGTTGCCTTGTCAAGAATCTTGCGTTGTTCAATTTCTGCCTTCCATAGGTCCATTAACTGGGCGGGTGCGAACTTGATTATATTAAAGCCCAAGTCCTTGGCTTTTTTATCAAGTACATTTTTCAGCCTGTAATCACTCATATACTTGCTCCTCAAGTTGACTTTAATTTAATACCTATAACATTATAGCATATATGTCCGACTCATCATCATGACTTTTTTAGATCTTAATTCATCTAATTAGGCAAAAAAAAGGAGCATTTGCTGATTAGCCCATGCTCCTCTCAGATTGTTTAGTACTTGTCACGCTTGGTATAGTGGGTGTGTAGTAGCTTATGTGCTAGATCACTATTAGGTTCACCCAGGAATTCTTTATATAGCATTTGTACTGAAGCGTTCTCATGAGATTTACGGATGTCCATACTCTTGTCTTCGTCGTATATAGCAGCTGCCCTAAGAGCTTTGATGTCCTTATCCATTTTCTCCTGAGCAGGCACTATAGGTTGTCCGCCTCCGGTTACGCAGCCTCCGGGGCAACCCATAATCTCTATAAAGTGATATTCCTTCTCGCCTCGTTTTATCTTGTCTAGTAAAACCTTGGCATTTGATGTTCCATGGGCTATTGCAGCCTTAACCTTTTTGTCTCCTAGGTCTATTTCCAGCTCCTTGACCCCTTCTAGACCTCTTGCTTCTCTGATATCAACATTATCTAATGTAGTTCCTGTTACTATCTCATATACAGTTCTAAGAGCTGCTTCCATAACGCCGCCAGTAGCACCAAAAATAACTGCCGCCCCTGTTGAATCACCAAATATGGGGTCAAATTCTTCATCTTGCAGGTCAAGAAAGTCTACATTGGCCTGTTTGATCATTCTGGCTAGTTCCCTAGTGGTCAATACAGCATCGACATCTTGGTGGCCTGAAGTCGAGAGTTCAGGTCTGTCTGCTTCAAATTTCTTGGCTGTACAAGGCATTACAGAAACTACATATACATTAGCTGGGTCTATGTTTTTCTTTTCTGCATAATATGATTTTATTACTGCCCCAACCATTTCGTGGGGTGATTTACAGGTTGACAAATTATCCAGAAAATCAGGATAATTGTGTTCACAATACTTTATCCATCCTGGACTACAGGACGTTACCATTGGAAGCTTACCACCCTTATTAATTCTATTGAGAAGCTCTGTGCCCTCTTCCATTATCGTCAGGTCAGCACCAAAGTCTGTATCAAATACTTTATCAAAACCTAGTCGTCTAATAGCAGCAACCATCTTGCCAGTGACCCTTGTCCCTATGGGTAATCCAAATTCTTCACCAAGAGCTATTCTTACCGCAGGTGCTGTTTGTACAACAACATGCAGGTCAGGATTGCTTATTGCGTCCCATACTTTTTCAATATCGTCTTTTTCTCTTAGGGCAGCAACAGGACAAGCTACTATACATTGTCCACAATAAATACAATTTACCTCCGAAAGGTCCTTGTCAAATATAGGCGCTATTATCGTGTTGAATCCACGCTCTACTGCAGTGATTGCCCCAATCCCTTGTACATCCCTACAGGTTGCAACGCACCTACGACAGAGGATACATTTGTTAGGATCTCTAACAATGGAAGGAGAAGACTCATCAATTGTATAATCTATTGTTTCACCTTCATATGGCAACTCATCAACGCCAAGATTTACGGCTAACTCCTGTAGCTCGCAGTTATGACTTCTGACGCAAGTCAAGCAACTTCTATCGTGATTTGATAATATCAGCTCTAGGTTTGCCCTTCTTGCTTGTCTAATCTGTGCTGTATTTGTCCTAATCTCCATACCGTCTTCTACAGGAAATACGCACGAAGCTTGAAGGCTCCTGGCGCCCTCTACCTCAACTAAACACATCCTACAAGCTCCTATTTCATTTAAGTCCTTAAGATAACACAGTGTTGGTATTTTTATTCCGGCAGTCCGTGCAGCCTCCAAAGCGGTTTTTCCCTTTGGAACTTCAACCTGGATACCGTCAACAGTTATATTAACCATTTCCATATCTAGTCACTCCCTTTAACCTTTTGTTATTGCTTTGAAGGGGCATTTTTCCATACAAGCACCGCACTTGATACACTTGTCCTGGTCTATAACATGAGGACCCCTACGTTCTCCAGTAATAGCATCAGTAGGGCAAACCTTAATACATAATCCACAGCCCTTGCATAGGACCTCATCAATTGTATATTGCAATAAATCCTTACACACCCCTGCAGGACATCTCTTTTCCTT
>DASRNC010000154.1:0-5091 GCA_035647595.1 Bacillota bacterium
TTAGTAGATAGTGGGCACAATGACGAGGATATTACCGGATACACAAGGGATTAAACGGGCATAAAGTAAATAAGGGGAGACATACAAAATTAATTGTATGCTCCCCTTATTAGTCTTCACTTATGCCTTTTCAATGCTTATTTGTCACTCACAACCCTGATTAGTTCTTCGTTTACAACCTTGCTGTTTTCGTCAACCAGGCTAAAGTTCATAAGCTTGTAGGACCAGCATGCCCTGCCTATCCTGTGTTTTTTAGTAATATCGATAAAGTCCCTATGCCAGTTAATACGGCTTTGCATAGGTGCCTCCTCTATAACGCCATACTCTCCGCAGTATACAGTCTCTCCCGTAGAATTCATAAAATCAACGGCGGTCTGCATGTCATGTTCCATAAGCTCCCTGTTCATTTCGTTATCAATGAAAAATTCGTTGCTACCCTTGTACTGGGGGTGGGAGTCAAGGAATTCCTTTATCTTAGGACACATACCAGGATAATCTATAACAGCGTTATAGTCCTTGCAAATAGGGCTCCACTGTGCCCTCTGGTGTGTAAAGAGGAAGGGGTGGTAGAAATGATAGGTATAGATTATATGGTCATTGTTCTTAACTAGGTCGATATTTTTAAGCTCATAGATGGAATTGTAGTGGTTTCCTCCAAATATTATGTACCTATCCTCGTCAAGCTCATGTATTGCGGCTATAGTCTCGTGGGCCAGCTTGTTCCAGCGGTCGCTGGTGGGCTCCACCATCTCGTTTAACATCTCAAAGATTACGTTGTCTCTCTCGGAGGAGTATCTTTCTGTGATTGCCCTCCAGAGACTGATAAAGCGGTCCCTCATTTGCTTGTCCTCAAATAGGCTATTACTCTCCAAAGTACCAAAGAAATAACCAGGAGCCTCGTGTAAATCTAATATTAGGTTGAGTCCATATTTTTTACACCATTCCAGGCAGGAGTCCATATAGGCGAAGCCGTCCTCCCTGTATTCAAAGGGCTTCTTATCATCCTCTAGCACTTCGTAATTAAAGGGTAGACGAATATGGTCCATACCCCATGAGGCTATTTGCTTAATATCTTCTTCTACAATAAAGCTTTTAAAATGATCATGGTCATAGGCCCTGTACTGGGATATCCAGCCTCCTAGATTTACACCAGCCTGATAATTATCCATTACTTTTTTCATTTGTGCACCTCCGCTTTTAATTGTTGATGTAATTATATTTAAGTATTGAGGTATCTTAATAGCTTTAGCTTAACCATATAAATCTCAATTGTCAAGGCACATATCTCCATCTGTTCAAGGCATGCAGGTATATGGTTTTATGGCCGCGTATATGATAGAATTAGATAAAGGCAGTTACAGGAGGTGCCCAATTGGTTGAACAAAAAGCAATAGGACAAATGGGAAAGGGTGAAATAGTTCAGGGCTATTATTTACTGAAATATTTTTCGCTCAGAACGACAAATGCAAATAAGCGATATTATGATCTGACACTGGCAGACCGCACAGGAGAAATAAACTGCAAGATTTGGGATACTAATATGGTAAAGGATATTGAGCTTTCAGACGGGATCATAGTTAAGGTAAGAGGGCTGGTAAATGAATGGCAGGGCGGCCTACAGCTCAAGGTTGAAAGGATAAGGTTGCTGGCAGCTGAAGAGGACCTCAAGATCGAGGATTTCGTTCCCGCTGCGCCCCATCCGGCAGAGGAGATGCTAGCTGACCTGTTTAAGTATATAGACAAGATAAGGGACCAGGATATAAAGAAGATAACGACTGAAATAATAAATGAGAATAGAGAGAAATTGTTGCATTACCCGGCAGCCATGAAGAATCATCACTCAATACGGTCTGGACTTTTATACCACATCCTAACCATGCTTAAAATGGCTGAAAGGGTTATGGAGGTTTACTCCTATTTAAACAGTGATTATTTGTATGCAGGAGTCTTGCTCCATGATATAGCCAAGATAGATGAGATGGACGCCAGTGAGCTTGGGGTTGTATCCTCATATACCACTGAGGGCGTGCTATTGGGGCATATAATCCAAGGCATCAAAGATATTGAACGTGTTGGCCGTGAACTGGATGCGGACAATGAGACCATCATATTGCTCCAGCATCTTGTCCTCTCACACCATTATGAGCCAGAGTTTGGTAGTCCAAAAAGACCTATGATACCAGAGGGTGAGATACTTCATTTTCTAGACCTAATAGATGCCCGGATGTATGACATGCAAAAGGCACTAGGGCCAGTCAAGGCTGGTGGCTTTTCCGACAAGGTATGGCTCTTACATAACCGCAAGATGTACAAACCTTTAGGTGAGGACACTCTATAAAAAACCTTTAGGCCTCAACTGAGTAAAGCCGAGGAAAAAAAGTACAAGACAAATGGAATGAAAAAAGTACAAGACAGATGGGATGAAAAAAGCACAAGACAAATGGGATGAAAATAGCTCTTGGTCTTGTTTAGATTATAGAAGGAGGTCTTAGATGAATGAATCTGACCCCAAAAGAGCAAGAGTCTAGACGGTTAAAAAGAGTATACAAGAAAATACTCTCTGAGCTAGAACAAAGGGAAAGTGTAGTAAACAGCTATAAGAAGAATGTAATAACAGCAGGCAGGGAGCTCTGGCAAGGGGAAGACCATGTCTGGGAGCACGGTGATGTTGACGCTGCTGCTGATGTCAAACAATCCATGGATATCCTAACCAATGAGACAAGGAAATACAGGCAGGCCAAGGACCAACTGCGCAAGCTTGCAAGGCTCAAAGAAGTCCCATATTTTGGTCGTATGGATTTTATTGAAGAGGACTATGACTTAGAAGAGCAGATATATATAGGGACAACCACCTTTTTTGATCAAGAGGGAGATATTTTAGTATATGATTGGCGGGCCCCTGTATCTAGCATGTTTTACGACTACGGCCTAAGACAAGCCTCATATAGGAGTCCAGGGGGCACTATTAGTGGTGAAATAACCCTAAAGCGCCAATACAAAATAAGCGGTAATGAGCTCCTCTATATGTTTGACACTGGAATAAAAATAGATGATGACCTGCTCCAGGAGCTGCTTAGTGAAAATACTGACGAAAAGATGCATAATATTGTCACCACCATACAAGAGGAGCAAAACCTTGTTATCCGTGATGAGGACCACCAGCTAATAATGCTACAGGGGGTAGCAGGTAGTGGCAAGACCTCTATTGCCCTGCATAGGATAGCCTACCTTTTGTATAGGTACAGGGACAGCGACTTTTCAGCAAATAATATTTTGATTTTCTCGCCAAACACCGTCTTTAATGATTATATATCTCATGTTCTACCAGAGCTAGGTGAGGAAAACATGCAGCAGACTACCTTTGATGAATATATGGGCCAAATAATTGGCGAAACACTAAGGTATGAGGATAGCAGCGCCCATATGGAGTTTATGCTATTAGCGGGTCAAGACCATATAGGTAGGTTAGCTACCATCGAATACAAGTCTTCCTTAAAGTATTTTAGGCTTATAAATGAGTATATTCCCTATATTGAGCGCAACTTAATTAAGTTTAATGACATAAGCTTTGGGGGAAGGGTCCTAATTACAAAGAAAGAGATTGAAGACTTATTTTATATAAATTATGGAGATATGCCCATAGTAAGAAGGCTCAAGAGGTTAGGCAACCGCCTCCACTACCTGGTAAGGCCTGCTAGGCAAGACCGGCTAAAAGAAATTGAAGGGCGGCTAAAGGCAGATCCCCAGTACGAGGAAAATGCTGAAGCTCAAGCTAGATTGGAGATATATAAGGAATTTAGGCCAACCAGGCAGCAAATCGCGGCATTGATAGACTTTGATAGCTTTACCGCCTATGCAAATATGCTAAATGATGAGGGCTTCCACAAGACCTTGGGTGATGAACTTTTACCTGTAGGGAAAAAAGACTTTTTATCTATAGACCACCCTGGTTCTAAAGAGGATATCCTAGGCTATGAGGATGTTAGTGCATATGTCTACCTAAAGGGCCTGCTTGAGGGTCTCCCCCCTATGAACCATATCAAGCATGTAGTTGTGGATGAGGCCCAGGACTATACACCAGTCCAATATGGCATACTAAAGCAGGTCTTCCCCAATACGGGCATGACACTCTTAGGGGACCTCAATCAGACAATAAACCCGCTCAAGGCTGACTTTGACTACAAGAGCCTTGTAGAGGTATTTAAGCCTAAAAACCATATGACCTACAAATTGACTAAGGGTTATCGGTCAACCTTAAATATCGTGGATTTTACGCGGCATATTTTAGAGGGCCAGCAGGAAGTCGAGACCATAGAGCGTAGTGGCAAAAAGCCGCTTATCTTAAAGGCAGGGGAGGAGGCAGTCCTAGTAGATGCACTTATCCGAGATATAAAGGAGGCCAAGGATAAGGGCTACGGGTCCATCGGCCTTATAAGCAAGACAGCCAAGTCTGCTAGCTGGCTATATGATAGGATCAAACAGCATGTAAGTGCAAGCCTTATTACAAGGGATGACAAGGCTTTTAAAAGTGGCCTTATAGTATTACCTGTCTACCTAGCAAAAGGACTAGAGTTTGATGTAGCCTTGGTCTACCAGACTAATGAGGAGACCTACGGGGAAGATAAGGATAGGAGGTTGCTATATACAGCCTGTACCAGAGCACTGCATAGGCTAAGCCTCTACCATACAGGCCCCATATCCCCCCTCTTAAAAGGCGTACCTGAGGACTCTTTTGAGGAGGAGACCATCCTTTAAAAAGAATAATCAGATAAACCAATATATAAGTAAAGCTAATAGCAACAAAAGCCCGGATAAAGGGAGTTTGGCTTAGGGATTTACGAAAACAAGTAAATTTTTGACCGGCTCTCTTCAAGCGGAGGCAAAAAAAGACCAGTCACATCCAAGCGTAGATACTTGGGATGACTGGTCTTTTCTTATATCGCCATGTCAAATTCGTTTATAGATTGAACAAAATTTTGCAATTCTTCTAATGTTTCAAAATCTTGATAGGATTTAGTGTTAGACCTTGGCTGTTGTTGCAAAATTGCATCAAATAAATGTTCCAGACTCACCCGTGGAGAAGTCCAAAGA
>DASRNC010000155.1:0-9413 GCA_035647595.1 Bacillota bacterium
TATATGAATTAAACAAATTAGATAAATTAGATAATTCTCCACGAAAGGGGTGAATTCAATGAAGGCAAACATACATCCAGAATATAGTGAAGCAGAGGTTAGGTGTGCATGCGGAGAGACATTTAAAACAGGCTCCACCAAAAAGGAAATCCGTGTTGAAATATGCTCAAAATGCCACCCTTTCTTTACCGGTAAGCAAAAGTTGGTTGATACAGGCGGTCGTGTAGAACGTTTTATGAGGAAATATGGTAAGAGAGATCAAGCGGAAAAATAAGTTTTAGCCGGAAATGCAGATTGGGGATTCACCTGGTCTGTATTTTTTGTAAAAAGTGATTACAGGGACAGCAATACGGGTCTTGTTATCAAATAGGACGGTGAGATAATGAAGAAGTGTACCATAGGCGGTCAAGCGGTCTTAGAGGGCGTTATGATGAAGGCTCCCAAGTCCATAGCCATTGCTGTAAGATGCGAGGACGGGACTATTGATGTATCCACAAAGGCGCTAACTTCTGCTAGGGATAGGCATCCCATATTAAAGCTACCCATTTTAAGGGGCATTATAACCTTTGGAGAATCAATGGCACAGGGAGTCAAGTCACTTATGGAATCTGCAGAGATATATGGAGTAGACGAGTCAGACGAATTCAAGCCATCAAAATTCGAAACATTTATAGCAAAAAGGTTGGGCAAAAACGTCGATGATGTTATTATATTCCTGGCTGTGATTCTTGCTGTGTTTTTTTCAGTGGGCTTGTTTATTGTGCTGCCAGCATTTGCAGCGGGCTTTATAAGAAGGTGGGTAGACAACTATATAGTTGTCAATATATTAGAGGGCCTAGTGCGCATCGCCATATTTTTGGTTTATATAGTTACTGTATCCAGAATAAAAGATATTAGAAGGGTATTCGAGTACCATGGGGCTGAGCACAAGACTATCCATTGCTATGAGCATGAAGAAGAGTTGACCGTAGACAATGCCAGAAAGTATACCACCCTTCATCCCCGTTGTGGGACTGCCTTCCTGCTTATTGTCATGGTTATTAGTATATTAATTTTTTCCTTTTTGAGATGGCAAAATATCTTGCTCAGAATAGTGAGCAGACTACTTTTACTCCCTATTATTGCTGGCTTGTCCTATGAGTTGACAAGGCTTGCTGGAAAAAGTGACTCCCCTATTGTAAAGGCTATTATCTACCCTGGCCTATTGCTTCAAAAGCTGACTACCCGCCAACCAGATGACGATCAACTAGAGGTAGCTATCACAGCATTTAATGCAGCGATGGGAACCCGTGAGGAGGAAGAACCGGATGCACAATCCCAGGTTGATGCAGGTGATCTTGGAGGGGAAGCGGTTATTGCAGGCCAAGAGAGTTGAGTCGGCCAGGCTAGAAAGCGACCTATTAATGTGTCATTGCTTGGGTTGTGACAGGCACCACCTATATTTATCCCCCATTGAAGAGCTTACAGCTGACACCCTAGAGGACTACAAGGGGCTGTTGGAAAGGCGCCTTGGAGGGGAACCAATCCAATATATTATAGGTAATCGTGACTTTATGGGACTAAACTTTGATGTTGATAGGAATGTCCTTATCCCAAGATGGGAAACAGAGATATTGGTAGAATTCATCACAAAAGAACCTAGCAAGGGGCCCATAAATCTACTAGATCTGGGCACGGGTAGTGGTGCTATAGGCGTCAGCCTTGCCTTTTATCTGCCAAAATCAAAAGTCATTGCCGTCGATATAAGCGACAGGGCTTTAGAAGTTGCCAAGGCCAATGCCTCAAAGCATGTGGTCAGTGATAGGATAGAACTTATTGCAGGAGACATGTTTTCAGCGCTTGAAGATGACTTACACCTAAATTATTTTGATATTATTGTATCCAACCCCCCCTATATTAAGAGCCAGGAAATAGGCAATCTTATGCGGGAGGTCAAGGAGCATGAACCTAAAACTGCACTTGATGGCGGTCCGGATGGCCTCCACTTTTACAGGATTATTGCTGACGTAGCGCATGACTACCTAAAACCAGCAGGCATGGTGGCTGTGGAAATGGGCCATGGCCAGTCAGCCCAGGTACAGGATATCTTTTCAAAGACAGGGAAGTATTGCAATGTCCACATACTCAAGGACCTATCGGGTATAGATAGGCATGCGGTATTTTACAAAGCAAACAAGGGGTAATCTTTTTATGTTAGACAGGTTGCAAAGTATAGAGGATAGATATGAAGAGCTTGGCCAGGTAATCTCTGATCCTGAAGTTATCAACAGGCAGGATGAGTGGACAAAGTTTATTAAAGAGCATTCATCGCTGGAGGAAATTGTAGAGCATTATAAGGAATATAAAAAGATAATGCAGGAGATTGAGGATACCAAAATAATGCTCGGGGACAAGCTGGATAAGGAATTTAAGGAAATGGCTCAAGCTGAGCTTGTTGAGCTTGAGGGGCAGGCTGAGGCCTTAGAGGATCAAATAAAGATACTACTTTTACCAAGTGATCCCATGGACGAGAAAAATGTTGTCATGGAGATTAGAGGAGGGGCTGGTGGTGATGAGGCAGCCCTATTTAGCGCTGTCCTCTTTAGGCTTTATTCCCGGTACGCAGAGCGACAGGGATGGAAAACTGATATTATGAGCGCTAGCTATAATGATATAGGCGGTATAAAAGAGATTATATTTATGATTGAGGGCAAGGGTGCCTATAGTCGTTTAAAATATGAAAGTGGAGTACACAGGGTTCAGCGGGTGCCTACAACAGAGTCGGGTGGTAGGATTCACACCTCTACAGCTACTGTGGCAGTCTTGCCAGAGGCTGAGGACGTAGATATAGATATTAAGCAAAATGATCTAAGAATTGATGTATTCCGTTCCTCAGGTCATGGAGGACAGAGCGTTAACACTACCGATTCTGCTGTACGGATTACGCATTTGCCTACGGGTTTGATAGTCACATGTCAAGATGAAAAATCTCAACACAAGAATAAGGATAAGGCCTTTAAGGTCTTGAAGGCTAGATTATTGGATGCTGCCCAGCAGGAAAAGCAAGCAGAATACGCACAAAACAGAAGAAGTCAGGTGGGTACTGGAGACCGCAGTGAGAGAGTTAGGACCTACAATTATCCCCAGGGCCGCATTACGGACCACCGTATAAACTTAACCCTATACAAGCTGGAAAATTTCCTAGATGGGGACATTGATGAGATGGTTGAAAGTATAATCCAGTATGAGCAGGTTGAACAGCTTAAAAATGTTAAAGGTTAACCATAACTTACAGAAGAGACCAAAGTTTTAATGTAAACAGTAGAATAGGGAGCTAGACCCCTGAATACAATTATTTTAGATGAGTTGTCGTATAAAGGGGGTCTTTACATATGAATGACATGCTTTTAAGTGTAGTTGTTGGTAGCCTTGCAGGGATAGTGGGGACAGGTCTAGGGGGTGCCCTAGCCTTTTTATTAAAACATCCCACCAAAAGGTACTTAAGTACTGTCTTGGGTTTTTCCGCAGGTCTTATGATTTCAGTCGTATGCTTTGACCTCCTACCAAGAGCCTTTGAAACAGGAGGCCTGACAAACGGCCTAGTCGGAGCCCTAGCAGGAGTAATAATAATGGCTATTTTGCAGGATATCTTTAACAGAAATAAGACAGGGGGCGGAAGGCTTAAAAGGGCCGATAAGGACTATGTAAAGACAGGCATTCTTTTAGGCATAGGTATTGGCCTCCACAACTTTCCCGAGGGACTGGCTATTGGCACAGGATTTACATCCATGCATACTTTTGGTATTGGCCTTAGCATAGTAATAGCCCTACACGACATCCCTGAAGGCATCGCCATGGCTACCCCCATGCGTATTGGTGGCTTGGCTAGGGCCAGGGTCATCATATATTCATTGTTGGCGGGCATACCCACTGGTATTGGCGCCCTAGTAGGCTATATATTAGGCGAAATCTCAGCCCTATTTATATGTCTTTGCCTTGGTTTTGCGGGTGGTGCTATGCTTTATATTACATGTAGTGAGCTTATTCCAGAATCAAGGGACCTTTATAAAGGGAGAATATCTGCAATGGGACTTGTGGCAGGTATGTTTGCAGGCATATTAATTACCAACCTTTTTTAAAAAGGGCAAGAAAACAAGTAAAGGCCACCATGGGCCAAGCCTGGACCTTTTGAGCATGGTATGGCAGATTAGATTATTAAGGCGAATGAAGGAATTTGTATGATAGAAACTAAACTTGTAAAAATATCAGATCCAGAAATGGATATGGATAAAATAAGGGCAGCAGCTCAACTAATCAAGGATGGTGAGCTTGTGGGTTTTCCTACAGAAACCGTCTATGGCCTTGGAGCTAACGCCCTAGATGACAATGCTGTAGAAAAGATTTTTATAGCAAAGGGTAGGCCGGCGGACAACCCTTTAATCTTGCATATTGACAATATAGACCAGTGGTCTAGCCTAGTAGAGGAAATACCAAGCCGGGCATTAGATGCAGCTGAAGCCTTTTGGCCGGGACCCTTGACAATCATCCTAAAAAAGAGCAATAAGGTGCCAGACAAGGTAACTGCAGGACTTGATACGGTGGCTGTCCGTATGCCATCACACCCTGTTGCAAGGCTACTAATAGGAGCAAGTGGATTGCCCCTAGCTGCCCCGAGTGCCAACCTGTCAGGCAAGCCAAGCCCGACTAGGGCAAGTCATGTGATTGGGGATATGAGCGGCCGCATACCCATGATACTTGATGGGGGAAAGGCTGATGTGGGAGTAGAGTCAACAGTCCTAGATATGACAGGAGACCTGCCCCTTATATTAAGGCCAGGTGGGGTTACAAGGGAGATGCTTGAAATAGTCCTAGGGGATGTATTAGTTGGCCCCAGCATATTTTCCCCGCTAGACAAGGGACAAAGGCCAGCCTCACCAGGTATGAAATACAAGCATTATGCGCCCAATGCCCCAGTAACCATATATAAGGGCCAATTGGACAAGCTTAGGACTGCCATTGCCAAAGAAGCCAAGGAACTAGTAGCCTCGGGCAAGAAGGTGGGAATCCTGACGACGGATGAGAACATTTCATACTACAGCCAAGGAATTGTTAAATCCATGGGTAAGCGCAGCAATCCTAGTGAGCAGGCCACGGCGCTTTTCAGTTTACTAAGGAGATTCGATGACTTAGCTGTTGATATTATACTTGCAGAGGGCGTAGATATCCGCGATGAAGGTATGGCAGTAATGAATCGATTGGCTAGGGCTGCTGGCTTTCACATTATTGAGGTCTAAATTAGGCCTTACAAGCTGGAGGTTTTAAGATGAATGTTTTGTTTGTTTGCACTGGAAATACATGTAGGAGCTTTATGGCTGAAGCAATCCTAAAAACTATGCTAAAGGACAAGGGTGTTGACCATATAAAGGTTGCATCCGCCGGTATAGCTGCTATGTCTGGCTCTGCTGCTAGTAGAAATGCAGTTAGGGTGCTAGAAAACAAGGGGGTTGACCAGGCAGACCACCAAGCAAGCAGGTTGGATACCCATATGATAAGGGGGGCGGATTTGATTCTTACAATGACAAGGGACCACAAGAATGCAATTCTTTCCGTAGAACCCTCCATTTTGTCCAAGACCCATACCCTCAAAGAATATGCGGGCATGACAGACGAGGACATAGGCGATCCCTTTGGCGGTTCAGAAGCTGTTTATAAAGACAGCATGGCTGAAATACAAGACCTTTTACAAAAAATATTACCAAAATTATTATTGAAATAGTCTTGTCCAGAAATTTCTTGTATTTTGTAGACTAACTATGACGGTTGGTATATAATATAAAATTAAGTAGGCATGCATAAAGATAGGGAGGACTTCCATTGAAATTGGATTCCAGCAATACTGAGCTTAAAAAAAAGGCTGGAGTAAGGGCCGCTGATTATGTTTCCCATGGGATGATGATTGGGATTGGCACAGGTTCGACGGTGGCTTTTTTTGTTGAAGAGCTGGAGCGTAGGATAAAGCAGGGGCTTGAGATAAGAGCTGTTGCTACTTCTTATCAGTCTCGTATTTTATGCAAACAACATGGGATCCCGCTTATTGATACCATGTTTGCTAGCAGGCTGGACCTAGCAGTTGATGGAGCAGATGAGATTGACCCATCACTTAATGCCATAAAGGGTGGCGGCGCTGCTCAAACAGTGGAAAAAATTGTTGCTTCCATGTCAGACAGATTTATTATTATAGCCGATGAAAGCAAGCTAGTAAACAGGCTATGTGCAAACTTCCCCTTGCCAGTCGAGGTGATTCCCGATGGCCTATCTCTCGCCAAGGACAGGATTTCTGCCCTTGGTGGTAAAGCCCTTCTTAGAATGGCCTTACGAAAGGATGGACCCGTGATTACCGAGAACGGCAATTTTATTTTAGACATTTCCTTTGAGTCAGCTCCGGCTGATATAGGGGGATTGCACATAAGACTAAAATCCATTCCAGGCCTTGTTGAAACGGGCTTGTTTTTGGGTTTAGCCAGCATAGCCATTATAGGGTCCAAGGATGAGATGAAAATCTTAAAGGCTGTTGAATAAACCTGCCAGCAGGGGAAGACTAATTTATACTTAAGAATACCTGCAATCAGCACCTATATTGCAACCATATTCCACAGATAAAAGGGGAGAAACTAATGTCAAGAGTACATGTGTTGGACCACCCGTTGATACAACACAAGCTCACATTCATAAGGGATGAGAGCACGGGTGCCAAGGAATTTAGAGAGATGGTTGATGAAGTTGCACTTTTAATGACCTATGAGGTTACACGGGGACTGACCCTTGAGGAAGTAGAGATTAATACACCGGTTTGCAAAGCAAAAACCAAAGTTTTGGCAGGTAAAAAGCTGGGTGTGGTACCCATACTGCGAGCGGGCCTGGGCATGGTTGATGGGATTACAAAGCTTATTCCAGCAGCCAAGGTCGGCCATATAGGACTCTACAGGGATCCGGAAACGCTTGAGCCGGTAGAATACTACTGCAAGCTACCACCTGATATACATAAGAGACAATTAATATTAGCAGACCCCATGCTCGCGACAGGTGGTTCTGCGACTGCCGCAATAAACTTTTTAAAGCAAAGGGGAGCCAAGAGCATAAAGCTCATGTGCTTAATAGCAGCGCCAGAAGGAATAGCAAGAGTTCAAAGGGACCATGATGATGTTGATATATATGTTGCAGCTGTGGATGAAAAGCTCAATGAACTAGGATATATAGTCCCCGGGCTAGGAGATGCCGGAGACAGATTATTTGGTACAAAGTAAGAAATATAAGGTGGTGAGTGTCTTGTCTAAGGATGTAATTAGTGACATCAAAAAGACAGAGGATCAGGCTGAACAAATACATAAGGATGCAATGGAAAAAGCTAACTTGATTGTACAAGAGGCATCTATAGATGCTGAGGATATTCATGCTTCAATCATAAAAAAGGCGGAAGAGGATGGGCAGACACGTTTAGAAGAAACCCGCAGGCAGGCTGAGGAGCAGATTAAAGGACTCCGAGAGGAAAATGACCGTACATACCAGGAGCTCAAAAGTAGTGCTGAGCGACGTATGGATGCTGCTGCAACCTTTATTAGAGAAAGGATAGTGACCAATGGCAATAGTTAGGATGAAAAAACTAACCCTCATTGGTTTGGAAGAAGAAAAAAACACACTACTCAAGGCTATTCAGGAGCTAGGTAGTGTAGAAATACAGGATATAAGCGAGCTTACCCAAGAGGATATGCCAATGCCAGAGACCGAGGCTGACTCTGACCAGAGCAGTGATATAGAGGGCAATGATATAGAGGAAAAGCTTTTTCAGGTTAATTCAGCTATTGAGCTATTGGAGAAATACAGTAGTGAAAAAAAAGGCATGTTCTCCTCTAGACCCCTAGTTAACTTGGATGAGTTTAATGAGGTTTTAAGCAGGGAGCAGGAACTATTATCATTAGCCAATGACTGCACAAAGCTACAAGATAGGCTCAATGCCAATAGGGCTCGCCGTGGAAATATAAGGGCAACAATTGATCAGATTAGCCCCTGGTACAAGCTAGATTTACCCTTCGAATCAATAGGGCGGACAGGTGCTACCAGCACCCTCCTGTGCATACTTCCAAGCAACAAAACACAGGACTTTCAAGACTGGTTAGAAGAAAATGACCTACTAGCTCATATTAATATTGTCAGTGACAGTAGGGATATTTCCTACTGCCTGCTTGTCTATCATTTATCATGTGAGAGTGAAACACTTGACAAGCTCAGAGAGCTAGAGTTTGACCGTTTAAATCTATCTGGCTATAGCGGTACTGCCAAGCAGCTAATAGATGGATATAATAAAGATTTGCAGACAATAGATGATGAGGAAGAAGAGATACTTGCCAGCATAAAAGAGCTGGGTGAAACCTTGCACAAGCTAAAGATACTATATGACAGCCTGCTAATAAAGCAGCAAAAGCATGAGGCAAGCCATCGTATTTTAAATACAGGCCGGGCTTATATATTAAAGGGCTGGATCGCTGAACGGGACTTTAAGCTATTGGAAAAAGAGCTGACTAATATTACAGATGCTGTACAAATACAGCTTGATGACCCAGCAGATGACGATGTCATTCCAACCACGCTGGACAACCCTTCCTTAGTTCAACCCTTTGAGGTCGTAACCAACCTATACAGCACTCCCAACAAAAGGGATGTGGACCCAAATAGGATTATGGCGCCCTTTTATTTCGCTATGTTCGGTGTTATGATGGGCGATGCAGGCTACGGTATTGTAATGGCTGTAGTAGGTACTATTATATTGAAAAAAATGAACCTAAAGGGCGGGGCGAAAAAGCTGGTAGGCTTGCTGGCCATCTGTGGAGTGTCAACCTTCATATGGGGCTTTTTATCTGGAGGTTGGTTTGGCGATTTGGGAGAAAATATTGCTACTTCTATAGGTCTGGATACAGCTGTTGTCTGGTTCAATCCTATGGAGGACCCCCTAATGATGCTAGGCTTTTGCTTTGCCTTTGGACTTGTGCACGTCCTAACGGGTATGGGTGTTAGGGCATATATGAGTATTAGGGATGGCTATGTCTGGGATGCAGTATTTGACCAGGGCTTTTGGTTTATACTGATTGTTGGCTTATTGCTATTGCTACTGCCAGCGACAGCCCAAGCTGGTAAATATATAGCTATTGGGGCAGCAGTTGGCTTGGTATTAACCCAGGGTAGGGCTAAGAAAAATATTATTGCTAAATTTTTCTCTGGCCTATTAAGCCTTTACAATATAACTGGAATATTCAGCGATGTACTGTCCTATTCTAGGTTATTTGCCTTAGGACTATCCTCTGCCATAATAGGCATGGTTTTTAATATATTAGCATCAATGCTTAGTGGAGCATGGTATACCATAATCTTCGCTGTAGCAA
>DASRNC010000156.1:0-3075 GCA_035647595.1 Bacillota bacterium
AAAAAAAATAGGACAATAATATCCATCAGTATAAGGGGAGGTATTAAGATTGGCTATAGAATGCATGAGGGACTTACTTAAGCTGGACCAGGTAGTTGGCGAAGACATATCTCAAGCACTAGTAGAGGGCGATGTAAACATACCAGATACAAAGGCACCTGTTTCAAGAATACTAGATATCACCAGTCAGGCTGTAATCAGCAGTAAAGAAGTTATTCAAGATAAGGTAATGGTTGAGGGCGTTTTGCATTATGATATCCTTTATGTTACCGAGGGGGATGGGGAGATTGATGCTGTAGAAGCTGAAATTGGCTTTACCCAATATCTTGATATGCCGGGTGCCAGGCCCAAAATGCTGTCCTGCCTAGACCTGACAGTAGAACACCTGGATTATGAGATAGTTTCGGGCAGGAAACTTAATGTCAAGGCTGTTTTAAACCTCTATGGTAAGGTTAGCGAGACTCTTGAACTGGAGTCTGTTAGAGACTTTGGAGGAGTTAGTGACGTAGAGGTGTTACGAGACCGGATTGAAGCTAGCAGTAGTGCGGGAGAAGGCCGTACTCAAACTATGCTCAGGGAGGATTTGGAGTTATCTGATTCCATGCCATCAATACAAAGGATCCTGCGGAGGAATATAAGGGTTAGGATAAATGAACAAAGTGCCATGGACAACAAGGTAAGAGTTACTGGCATGGCTGAAATCAAACTATTGTACCAAAGTGACGATGAGGAGGACCCTGTACACTTTATAAATCATGAGATAGAGTTTGCCCACTCCGTAGAGATACCGGGTGCATATCAGGGCATGGATTCTAGAGCGAATGCAGGCAATATAGAGTTTTATGCAGATCCTAGAGAGGATATCAACGGTGAGTTTAGGATAATTGATACAGAGGCAGTAATAAATCTTGAGGCTAGTGTTTATGAGCCCCTTGAGCTTGATATAATATCCGATGCATACAGCCCCTCTGTACCCATGACATTGAAAAAAAAGGGCATAGTCCTATCACAGTTTGCAGGAGAGGCCAAGGACCAGACGGTAGTCAAGGAGAGTCTTGCATTTCCAGCCGATATACCCAAGGCCAGAAAGATATTATATGTGGATGTCAGTCCCCATATAGCTAGTGAGATTATTGGAGATGGCCAGGTTACTATTGAGGGTATTCTATTAGCAAAAATAGTATATCAGAGCAAGGACCCTGATTTATTGGTTGGTAGCTTCAGTCAGGATATACCCTTTAGCCATACTCTGGAGCTTGAAGGTGCTGATAGTAGCCTAACTTGCACAAGTGAAATAAACACAGACCATATAGGCCATGTGCTTTTGGCCCAGGATGAGGCGGAAATTAAGGCAGCCCTATCAATCAGTGTGACACTTTCAAAGAAAATTGAAAAGGAAGTCATAATTGGTGCAGAGGAGCTAGAGCAGTCGGAGGCTGTAGAAAGTGGTATATATATCTACTTTGTTCAGCCTGGTGATAATTTGTGGTCTGTAGCTAAAAAGTACAATACCACAACATCCCTTATTATGGGCTTTAACCAGCTTGAGGATGATGGCAAATTAACCCCTGGGTCCAAGCTTGTCATATATAAAAAGCTTGATATTCCTGCTGTCTGATAAGATTTTATAATAAAACCACTAAAGCTGCGGGTAAGGTCCATTTGTGATTCAGCAAGGGCCGTCCTACAGCTTTTATATTTTTACCAAATATTATCCATGTAATATTTAAGGGAATATGTATCTTTAGCTTGCGTTTGGGTTATTTTGATAATATAATGGGTTTAATTTGCAATGCAATATAAGGGAGGAAGTTAGAAATGAAGAAATTTATGGTTGCTATACTAGTTGTATTTATGGCCTTATCACTTTTCGCCTGTAGTGGCAAAGATATAGATGAGCCTAATAACCCAGCAGCAAATGATAATGGTAGTGAACTGGACTCTAGTGATTCTCCATCCCAGGATGACGATGAACCGGACCATGGCCAGGATGTAGAAGAGCCTAGTAATGATCCTGAGGAGACAGATTCTGGGGAGGCTGATCCTGGTAAAACAAATTCTGGAGGGACAGCCCCTGCGGATATTAGTCCGGTGGCAAGTAGCAAGGAAGCACCAGCAAAAATTGGTGATTGGTTAGAGACCATGCGTTATTCTGCAGTGGGTAGGGAGGACCATACGGTTTATTACCGTATTACAAATATTATCAGGTACAATGATCAAGTGCAAACAGCCTTGGATGCTTGGAACGATGCAGACCACCTCAGGGTCTTTGATCCTTTGGAAGCAGATGAATTAGAGTATTGCATGATTGAATATGAGGTATATTACCCCGAAGATTTCCCCCAAGAAGACTGGGGCATTTCTAGTGTAGACATAGGGTTTTCAGTCGTTTCCCCAACAGGTGGAGGTATCGAAGCCAATGGAATGGCCTACATCGGCCTCTCCTCGGTATATGACATATCCGATAAGCCTGAAATAAATGAATTTTATGCCGGGCAGACCTTTACTGATGGTAGGGCAGTATTTATTATGGTCGAAGATGTAGCTGATTATGTTGTTGAAACCAGCTATTTTCCTGATGATAGTGAAAGGGTATCTACCTATGTAGAAGGAAAATAAGCAGCAAGCTAGTCACTTTACCAAGTCTTTATCAAAAAACAATATGCCTTTAATGAACCTTGGTATGGTCACCAGCAACCATACCGGGGTTTTTATTTTATCTTTAACAGGGCCTATATATGGCAGACCTGTGGTCTTGTTGCTGCCAATATTATATAATAAGAAAAAGTATAGGATAAAGAAAAGGGCTGGGTTAAATGGGAAGTATTAGACTAAGGACGCCAGGCAAAATTAATTGGACCCTTGAGGTGATAGGGAGAAGAAGGGACGGCTACCATGATGTAAGAATGCTCATGCAGTCAGTGAGCCTTTTCGATCAAATCACCCTAAGTGACCGCGCTAGTGGTATAACAGTAGTCAGCGATTCCAAGGACATACCCTTGGGTGAGGGCAATATTGCCTATAGGGCGGCAGACCTTATAAAAAGATATAGCAAAAGGGAGTCCGGTGTAGAGA
>DASRNC010000157.1:0-3558 GCA_035647595.1 Bacillota bacterium
ACATAGTCTATATTGACAAGGGACAGATCATTTACAGTGGGCTAAAGGATGAGCTGATCGAAAAATATTGCTATATCAGGGGCGGCAATGGCGACCTGTCTTATGAGAAACGAAAAATTCTTATTGGAATTAGAGAGCATATCGGCGGTTTTGAGGGTATGATTGAGACTTCCGAAGTCGGAGGATTCCCCACAAGTGTAGTAGTTGAAGAGGTTACATTAGAGGATATTATGGTTTGTCTAAACAGGGAGGGGAAAAAGATATGATTAGCAAAATGATTGTTCTAGATTGGCGTGCAATGAAATACTACCAAAAAAGAATCCTGTTGCTCCCGTTTTTCGTAATTATTATGGGTTGGTATAATTCGTTAATCATAATTCCTTTTAGTGTTATGATGTTTCTAAGCTTTTCAGTCAACCCCTTTGCAGTTGAGGAAAAGGGAGCATTAAACAATCTATATTTGACCTTGCCTGTAAAAAGAAATACCATCGTTGCCGGAAGATATGTATTATCCTTTATAATGCTCTTATGCGGTCTAGTAATGGGTATTGCTATCATGCTTGTTTCACACCATTTTTCCTTGGCAAAATGGTTTATTGGCTTTAAGGGCTACATGTTTGTAATAGCACTTAGCTATCTTTTGTATGCACTGTTTAACTTATGTATGTTTCCGATACTATTTAGGCTAGGATATCAAAAGGGCAAATTTTGGGGTTTCTATATACCTGTAATCTTATTTGCCGTGCTTGTTGGTGTATATAATGTGGTTACTTCCTTGCCAGGAAATGAAGGGTTTACAATTGCCTTTATCGTATTTGCTACAGAAAATACGCAACTAATAAGCGGGGGGATGGCTGTTTTAGCAAGCCTTGTTTTGGTTTTATCCTATATAATCTCTGTTAAAGTATATTCAAAGCGCGATTTTTAGCATCTGCTTTCTACTACAAACCAGCTTGTTGTTACAGAGCGTAACAGCTATGTTACAGTACGTTTCTTGTGTGTCACTGTATGAATGTCATAAGATACTCTTGCAAACGAAAAAGAATCACAATAAATATGTGAAAATTAGGAGGTAGTTATTATGACATTTGGAGAAAAACTAAAGAAGGCAAGAAAGAAAGCTGGTTTATCACAAGAACAGATGGCAGAAAAAATTACGGTGTCACGAAGTGCTGTTGCAAAATGGGAAAACAATAATGGAATGCCCGATATTAATAATCTCAAAGCACTGTCACAATTGCTTGAAATAAGTATAGATTATTTGCTTGATGATGAGGGACATCTTGATTTCACCGTGCTGAAAGAACCAATCGACTTTCATTCTTTCAAAAGTACTGATAAATGTAGAGATCAATATGATGCTGTTGTATTGGCAAAGTTCCCTAATGCTACATCGATTATCCCATTGATTCGAAAGAAAGTACTAAGCAAAACAGAACATATTCTTGAATGGACGATTATGCCATCATTTGGAGCTTTTGATATTGTGGATCAGGTAAACAATTTTGGCGGATACTTTCTTGTTGAATCGGATGAAAAACAATATATTGTTTCAGTAACAAAAGAATTTATTATATCGTCAGAAATAGTTAAGAAGATTACTAAAAAGAAGTTCGTGATAGGAAAGAACAAGTACAGGAAGGTTCGATATAACTTGATATAAGCCAATTCTGGTTTAGAGATTTGTGCCAATCACCACTAACATTCATCTTATTGTCGCAAGCCATGTGGAAACGGTATTCATTGCAACACAAGAATTAACTCTTGTGTTGCAATTTTTTAATAGTTCCTAATAAAGATATTGTTAATAGATAAACTCATATTGAGGCCTTTTGTTTACGTATGATTTCTTGCAGAATAATATTAATGAGGGAAATATTTTTTCAGAATCTAGGCGGACCTAGCATATGAATTAACTGGTGCCCTAGACTCTGCTACTTCCTTAGAGATTATAGATCTATTGACTGACCTAAACAAGCAGGGTAAGACAATTATAATTGTTACCCATGGCCCACTTGTCAGCAATGCATGTAAAAGGCAGATACAAACTTATGATGGCAGATTAGCGTAGCTGATAGCTATCAAGGCCAGGCTAACTAGAAACCTCAGTACGAGATTTCATATACTTCCACTTGCCAGACCTGTATCTTAGGAAGATGATGCCTCCCCTAGTATACTGGTCTAGGACCAGGGCAACCCATGCACCAATAAGGCCCCACCCAAATATGTGGACAAAGACATTGGCAATCAGAACCCTGACTATCCATATACCAAAGGCTGAGGCATAAAGGGGATACATGGTATCTCCTGCACCCCTTAGGGCACCTGAAAGGGTCAACTGGCTAGGCATACCTAGCTGGGCTAGGGCTACAACCTTTAAGACTGTGCCCGCCATGTGGGCGACCTCTGGGTCCTTGGTGTAAATTCGAGCCATGGGATGGGAAAAGATAAGAAACATTAGGCCTACAAAACAGGCAACTCCTATGGCCATCCGGTGGACCAAAGAGCTATACCTTTCTGCGTTCTCCACCTCATTAGCCCCTAGGCTCTGGCCTACTAGAGTCGTCGCGGCCACCCCAAAGGCCATGCTTGGAGCAAAGGTTAGTCCATTTATATTGAGCCCTATTTGATGGGCTGCAAACTCTGCCGTACCAAGACTAGATACTGTACGGGCGAACATCATAAGACCACTTTGAATGATTATCTGCTCTACTGCTGCGGGCAAGCCTATGTTAAAGACCTGTTTTATAATTGGAAAGTTGGGCTTGTAGCTACCCTTTAAGGGGATGGACATCCTGGAGATATTCCTCTTGGAAAAGAGGACATACAGGGCAAAGGCACATGCTATAAATCTAGAAATAGTAGTAGATACAGCAGCACCCTCTACTCCTAACTCTGGGAAACCAAACTTACCGTAGATCAGTGCATAATTGCCTATTACATTTAAAAAGTTGGCCCCTAAATTGTATAACATAGGGATTTTTGTTTCGCCAGAACCCCTAAGGGAGGCAGTAATACCAGCTGTTACGGCTTGAAAGATTAGGCCTGCGGAAATTATCTGAAAATAGCGGGTGCCGATCTCCAGTGTATCCTCGTTCCCACCCATAAACTTGATAATATACTTGGCTGTAAAAATGCCAGCCAGGGACAGGATAAGGCCAAGTACAATATTTATAACTAGGATCTGCCTTGTAACGGATTTGGCTTTTTTTCGATCGCCTGCACCTATACTCCAAGCGACTAGGGTTGTAGTACCGACATTAACCGCTGCAAATATGGCGAATAAAAGAAAAAATGGTTGGTTGGTCAGCCCTATGGCGGCTAACCCTGCTTTTCCAACGTCACCCTCTATTTGCCCCACCATAACCATGTCCACCATGCCGAAAAGTGTGGACATAACCAACTCTATAAAGGCTGGCAATGTTATTGCTATAATAGTTTTCCATATATTTTTATCGTGATTACTCAATGAATTCTTCTTATTTTTAAGCAGTGATCTTATCAATAAACAATCTTCCTTTCAAGATTAAGGTTCCTTAATTATATTTAGCATTATAC
>DASRNC010000158.1:0-8477 GCA_035647595.1 Bacillota bacterium
GCTATAATTAGCTTGTAGGCGGGTAATATGTTGGAGACTTTAAGAAATAGAAGGAGCATTAGAAGCTATAAGGATAGATTTTAGTTAATTGAACTCTTAGTTATAAAGGATACACTGCAGATGGTAGGTAAACTACATTAATGGAGGTTATATAGATGAGGTCAAAGGAGGAAATAAGAAGCTACATAGAAAAGGGAAATACCAGCCTAGGTATAGAGCTGGGTTCAACTAGGATAAAGGCTGTCTTGATCGGGCCTGACCACTACCCAATTGCTTCAGGAAGTCATGGTTGGGAGAATAAGCTGGTGGATGGGATATGGACCTATGACATGGAGGATATCATTTCAGGTCTCCAGGCCTCTTATGCGGACCTAGGACAGGATGTAAAGGCAAGCTACGGAGTAGACCTAGAGACTGTCGGTAGCATGGGTGTATCGGCCATGATGCATGGTTATATGGTATTTAATAAAGAAGAGGACTTACTGGTTCCCTTCCGCACATGGAGAAATACCATTACAGCAAAGGCCAGTGAGGTCCTGATAGATGTTTTTAATTATCCTATCCCCCATAGGTGGTCTATAGCACACCTTTATCAAGCCATACTAAATGGGGAGGACCATGTAGCTGACATTTCTTATATGACAACCCTGGCAGGCCTTATCCACTGGAAGCTAACTGGCAAAAAGGCGGTTGGTGTAGGTGAGGCTAGTGGTATGTTCCCTATAGATACAAAGACGGGAAGCTACAACCAAGGGATGCTTTCGCAATTTAACCAGCTTGTTACAGGTGAAAAATTTCCCTGGGACCTAGAGGGTATTTTGCCAGAGGTTCTTATAGCAGGTGAACACGCTGGCACTTTAACTGATACAGGAGCAAGGCTCTTAGACCCCACAGGTACACTCAAGTCTGGTATACCCTTTTGCCCAGCGGAAGGGGACGCAGGAACTGGTATGACAGCGACCAATAGCGTAGCAGTACGGACGGGCAATGTTAGTGCAGGGACCAGCATCTTCCTTATGGCTGTTTTGGAAAGAGACCTTAATGAGGTCCACCCTGAGATTGATTTAGTCACTACACCGGCAGGAGACCTGGTGGCAATGGTCCATTGTAACAACTGTACGTCCGATATAGATGCTTGGGCCAAGGTCTTTAGTGAATTTACTGAGGCTTTAGGCCTAGAGGTTGACAAACCTAAAATATATGACGCCCTGTATTTTGAGGCCCTAAAGGCTGACAAGGATGGCGGCGGCCTCCTATCATATAATTATCTTTCAGGTGAGAGCATAACATCTATGGATGAGGGACGCCCTTTATTTGTACGCACTCCCAATAGCAAATTTACATTGGCCAATTTCATGCGGATGAATCTATATTCGTTGCTTGCAACCCTAAGGATAGGGTATGATATATTAGACAAATCCGAGGGTGCAAAGCTAGACAAACTATATGGGCATGGTGGACTATTTATAACAGAAGGGGTGGGTCAGTCCATGATGGCTGCAGCCCTTGTTACACCAGTGAGCCTTATGGAGACTGCAGGAGAGGGTGGGCCCTGGGGTATGGCACTACTTGCAGCCTATATGAGAAACAAGGACGAGGGTCAAGTGCTAGAGGATTATTTAAGCAAAGACGTTTTTGCAAATGCAAAGGAAAGCACAGTAGAGCCTGATTTAGCAGATATAGAAGGCTTTAAGTCCTTTATGGAGCTTTATCGCACAGGTCTCCCACTGGAAAAGAAGGCAATTGATATACTTTGACAGTAGCTTTAGTAAACACATAATTTTGTAGGTTATTAGGTATCATATGCCTTTAGCTGCTCGTAGCTTGTATAAAAGAGGAGATTCATATAATAATGAGGAAGACAAAAATAGTATGCACAATAGGTCCTGCATGTTCAGATGAGGAAACGCTAACGGCAATGTGCCTGGCGGGCATGAATGTTGCCCGTATCAATTTCTCTCATGGTAGTCACGAAGAACATGAAAATCAAATGAATTTGCTAAAAAGGGTCAGAACAAAGCTTAATCTGCCTATTGCCATTATGCTTGATACAAAGGGGCCCGAATATCGGATAAAGACCTTCCGAGACGGCCTAGTACACTTAAAAAAAGGTGACAAATTCACCTTTACTATAGATGAGGTTGAGGGAGACAAGGACCGTGTATCAGTAACCTACAAGGACCTGCCTAAGGACTTATCAATTGGAGACAAAATACTATTAAACGATGGACTTTTAGAGTTTGAGGTCATTGATAAAACAGATAGCGAGGCAATATGTCTTGTATTAGTAGGTGGTGACCTAACAGATAGAAAGAGTATGAGCTTCCCAAATAAGACATTAAACCAGGTTTATTTAGGTGAGCAGGACAAGGCAGATTTATTATTAGGCATTAAAAAAGATATAGATTATATTGCTGCATCCTTTGTTTCTAGAAAACAGGACTTAGTAGATCTCAAAGAGTTTTTGGCGGCCAATGGTGGAGATGACATTGATATAGTGGCCAAGATAGAAAACCGTTCTGGAGTTACCAATATCGAGGAAATCTGTGAAGAATGTGACGGTATCATGGTGGCTAGGGGTGATTTGGGCGTAGAGATTCCCTATGAGGAGCTCCCTGCCATACAAAAGCTACTTATAACAAAGGGACGCCTGCTAGGAAAGCGTGTAATTACAGCAACTGAAATGCTAGAGTCCATGATCTACAATTCTAGACCTACAAGGGCTGAGATATCGGATGTAGCAAATGCAGTATATGACGGGACAAGTGCCATTATGCTCTCTGGGGAAACAGCAATAGGTATAAGCCCTGCAAATGCAGTAAATGTAATGGCTAGGATTGCTCAAGAAACCGAGAGATGTATCCACTATACAAAGAGATTTTTAAAGGCGGAATTTACAATAAGTGATACAGTCGATGCCATTTCTCATGGAACCTGCGGTATGGCCATTGATATAAATGCTAAGGCAATTGCAGCTTGTTCTGTTTCGGGCAGGACAGTCAGGATGATATCCCGCTTTAGGCCGCCCATGGCATTTTTGGGAATCACCACATCAGAGAAAACCTGGAGAAAGCTTGCTATGACCTGGGGTGCTATACCTGTCATGGGTAGTGAGTTTGACAATGCTGACGACCTTTTTAGAAATGCAAAGCAATTGGCTACGCAGGTCCTCTCCCTAAAGGAGAAAGACAACATAATAGTAACCGGTGGCGTAACAATGGGAGAAGTCGGAGGAACCAATTTAATTAAGATAGAAACAGTCTAAGTTTAAAGAAAAGGGTTTAAGTTAACAGTGAAGTAGATAGTTTTTATGTCTGTGATAAAGTAGTGAGGGAAAGGGGGCTATAATGAAACATGTATTAAGGTTTTTTGGTCTTTTATCTGCTTTTATTATAGGTGTGCTGGCTTTAAATATCCTTGCTCCGTCCCTAGTACCAGATGTTTTAGATATAAGTGGCCTATTATCTAAGGCCACCTTTAGTGAGGGGACGAGACTTAAGCCAGAGGAAAAACCTAAAGGGGGCCTGCTAGCTCCTGAGGGCAATGGGGAAATAGCTGCTAGCCCCCTTACCAGCAAGGATGGTAGCCAGATAAGCAGTGACCTTTTATCACTTAAGTACTTTAGGGCTAGACTAAATGAACAGGAAGTAGAGGTCTACGATACAATCTACCAGGCTGTTGAGGATGGTATAGACGAGCTTAATATAAAGGATAGAGGAATAAAAAAGGATAGCTTGCTTGAGGTTTTCGATTTATATAGGATGGATTGTCCTGAACACTACTGGATTGACAACATGCAAATAAAGTATCAGGGGATAGGTCATATTGTGACTCAAATCAATTTTAAATATAATTCCACCCTTGATAGTAGGGATAGCTATGATAAACAGGTAGCATCATTGGTAGACCAAATTAAAGGTCAAAATATTGGTGCAAGAGAATATGACAAGGTAAAGTATGTACATGATTTTATTGTGACTAGCACCAGCTATGAAGAATCCTCTATCCACAACCAGGATATAATCAGTGTACTTATAAATAAGTCTTCTGTATGTGCAGGCTATGCCAAGGCTACTCAATATTTATTAAACGAGTTAGGGATAGAATGCCTATATGTTAGCGGTTTCTCTAAGGGCGAAGCACATGCATGGAATATAGTTAAGGTAAATGACGCCTATTATAACCTGGACACAACATGGGATGATCCCATTATTACTGACAGCGCAACAGCTATAGATTTTGAAAAGTATATTAGCTACAGGTACTTTCTAATAACTGATGACCAGCTAAAAAAGACCCATGAGCAAGTGGCACCTCCCTCGATAAACATACCAACTTGTAATAGTACTAGCATGAATTATTTTGTAAAGGAAGGCCTCCTCTATGACCAGTTTGATGCTAATACTATGAATGCAATAGCCAGCAAGCTAAGCCATGATATGTTAAATGGTCAACGGCCTCAATTTCTGGCCTTTAAGTTTACAAATAACCAGGCCTACTCATTTTATATGGACCAGCTAGCAAGCACTTGGCACCAGATAGCCACAATAGTAAACGAAGGACTTGGCAATGATTTAATCAACCCCTATAGCGTTTCCAACCTATCTTCTGGAGGCGATGAAGACATAGTTGAAATGATTATCTATTACAGGTAAGAAAAAGCAAATATAGCAATAAAACAATAGCTGACTCCAATTTACTTAGGAGTCAGCTATTGTTTTTGATTTAAAGATTAGGCTCTATTCATAAGCCTTTAGTTTAGAATATTGAAAAGGCAACAAATAGTGAGGCTGCTATGGAGGCAACTAATGAAACAACAGTAATCTGAGTATTGATAGATGGTCCTGCTGTATCCTTAAAGGGGTCGCCCACTGTATCACCGATTACTGCTGCCTTGTGGGCATCACTACCCTTGCCACCGAAATTACCCTCTTCTATAAATTTCTTGGCATTGTCCCAAAGCCCGCCTGCATTGCTCATGAGTAAGGCTAAAAAAAGACCGGAAACAATATTTCCTATGAGGAAGCCACCTACTGCTAGAACACCGCCTACAAAGCCTACGATGAGTGTTATTATTATAGACACAAGACCTGCAGGAATTAACTCTTTTATAGCACCCTTTGTAGCAATATCTATGCATTTATCATAGTCAGGAGATATGCCTTCTTTTCCTTCCTTCAAGCCTTCTATGGTATCAAATTGGTGGTGTATTTCCTCTAACATTTTCTGTGAATTCCTATTAACCCCAAGCATTAACATAGCAGAGAATACTGCAGGGATTGAAGCCCCAACCAGTGTACCAAAGAAGACTAAGGGATCCATCATGCTAAAGTTAATGACCTGGCCTGTAATTCCCCTAACAACCTCCTGGAATGCACCTAAAAGGGCTATTACTGTTAGACCAGCTGCGCCGATTGCAAAGCCCTTGGTGATAGCCTTTGCAGTGTTGCCTGCAGCGTCCAGCTTGTCGGTTATGTCCACAACATCGTCACCTAGGTCACCCATCTCTGCAAGACCACGGGCATTATCAACGATTGGTCCATAGGCATCGTTTGAAATTATCATACCAATTATTGATAGCATGCCGATCGCAGACATAGCGATACCAAACATGGGATAGTTGCCGCCAAGGGGTTCGAGTATCTTGTATGCACCAAGGGCAGCTAGGCCAATACCGATAATGGAGGGCATAATACTAACCAGCCCATAGGAAAAGCCAGTGAGTATGGTAAAGGCAGGACCATTCTTGCAGGCCTCAGCGACCTTGTAAACTGGCTTTTTCCCATCGCCTGTAAAGTAGTCACTGGTAAAGCCAATTATTACACCAACAATTAAGCCAATTACTGCTGCACCCCAAATCCGTATTTCAAAATCAGAAAGTAGGGTAGCTACTAGGGTGAGTATAGCAAATACACCACAAGTAAGTAGGGTGCCGCTATTTAGCGCCTTGCTAGGATCCCCATTACTGCCAACACGAGCTACCAATACACCGATAATGGAAGCCAGGAGACCTAAGGCTGAAAAACAGAATATAACTTGTATCTGACCTAGTGGAGCTGCTATAACAAGGGCAGCTGCCAAGGCCGCAACCTGGGAATCGAAAAGGTCGGCTCCCATACCAGCTACGTCGCCAACATTGTCGCCAACATTATCTGCAATTACAGCAGGATTTCTTGGGTCATCCTCAGGGATACCCAGCTCTACCTTGCCAGCCAGGTCTGCAGAAATGTCAGCAGTCTTTGTAAAAATACCGCCGCCGGCCTTAGCAAATAGGGCCAGTGTGCTAGCACCAAAGCTAAATGCCATAATAAAATCAGCACTGCCGGTAAAAATGTGTAATAGGGCTGTTCCAGCTAGAGCTGTACTTACAACAGCCATGCCCATTACAGCACCGCCGCGAAAACCAGCCATGTAGGCTGGGGCCAGGCCAGACTTTGCAGCCGAAGCAGACTTTATATTGGCTATTGTAGCTATACTAATACCAACATAGCCTGCGATTCCGGAAAAAACTGCACCCACGATATAGGATAGGGCAGCTATAATGTTAGGCCCTACACTACCTTCCCATATAGGCGAGGGGAATATAATAAAGATAATAACTGCTACAAGGCCTAAAAAGATGGTTAGGATTCGATACTCTACCTTTAAAAAGGTAAAGGCGCCCTGCCTGATTAATTGGCCTATACCGGCAATTTTGCCTTCTGCTACAGGGAGCTTTTCTACCCATTTGTAAAAGTATGCTGCAACAGCTATGGCAATAGCTGCAACAACAAGAGAAACATAAGTCCAAATCATTTTGTATTATTCTCCTTTAAATATAGTTTGTATATAGTGAGACAGGTGGTAGTCTCCACCTATCGGGCTAGCAAATCTTCTAACCCATTGTGCTTTCCAGCTTGCATGCTCATGTCTGCCATATGGCAGACAATAGACATTGGTAAGTCCATACTTGAGCCACCCCTTACCTAAGGAACTGAAAGGCTGTAGACACCTATGTTGTAGTTATAATTCTCTGTTAAAACAATAAAAACTGTACCTATATATTCGTAATACTTATTAGCTATTCTTCTGGGAAAATCTTCATCATTAGCTTTACTAGGATATAGAAAATAGCCAGGACCAGGAAAACGCCTCCTACACCTATACCCATAACCTTTAATGCATCTTTATATATATCCATATAAGTTTATGCCTCCTATCCGAGTAATGCTAGGATTATTGACCCAGCTATTACTGAACCGATTTGACCTGCTACATTCGCTCCGATGGCTGGCATCAAGATAAAGTTTGTAGGGTCTTCCTTTTGCGCCATCTGCTGGACTACACGGGCTGACATGGGGAATGCTGAGATTCCACATCCACCAATCATGGGGTTTATCTTTCTCTTTAAGAATAGGTTTACAAACTTTGCAAACAAGACCCCAAAGGCCGTATCAAAAACAAATGCCAGTAGCCCAATTATTAGAATTACAATTGTTTGTGGTGATAAAAATTGTTCAGCAACCATGGTAGAACCAATAGTAATACCCAGCAAAAGGGTTACAATGTTTCCAAGCTCATTTTGGGCTGTTTGTGATAGCCTTTCCAGAACGCCACACTCACGAACCAGGTTACCAAACATTAAGGACCCGATAAGGGGGACAGATATTGGTGCTACTATACCTGCTACGATGGTGATCATAATCGGGAAAAGTATAAGAACTGTCTTTGATACCTTTACACCATAGTCAATGTCCATACGGATTTTGCGTTCATCTTTAGTTGTCAGAGCTCTAATAACAGGTGGCTGTATCATTGGTACTAGCGCCATATAGGAATAGGCAGCAACTGTTATGGCACCTATATATCTTGGAGCAAACTTGTTGCCCACAAAAATAGAGGTAGGCCCATCTGCTGCACCGATTATTCCTATAGCAGCTGATTCTTTTAGTGAAAAAAGTGGGACGCCTGGGTCTAGTCCCATGAAATTAGCAATGGCTTCTGGTATATCTATTAGGTTTGTAGAAGCGGCCAGTAGCATTGCTGCAAATATTCCAAACTGGGCAGCTGCTCCAAAGAAAAGTGTTACTGGCTGTTTTAGTAGGGGTGTAAAATCTATCATTGCCCCGATTGCAATAAAAATTAAGATTGGGAAAAGTTCATTAGCTATGCCTGCATTGTAGAGTACTGTTAGGAAACCACCCTCACCGATTGCAGCGGAGTAGGGTATATTAGCTAGTATTGCACCAAAACCTATTGGTAAAAGCAAAAGCGGTTCATACTTCTTTTTTATGGCTAGATGGATAAGCACTGAACCAATAGCTAGCATTACTGCGTGTTGCCAGGTGAAACCAGTGAAGCCCTCAAGGAGCTTTTCATATGTACTCATTATTTATCCCTTCCGTCTATTAAATTGTTGTATGCATATATTGGTCTACCTAATCTAGCAAACAGGTAGTTACCCAAATATACCTTACTATGACATACATATTTAAATA
>DASRNC010000159.1:0-3880 GCA_035647595.1 Bacillota bacterium
TCAGAGCCGTACTAGTTGATTAACCTTTTCTATAATAAATAGCAAATGATCTACGCAGCCGTATCAGAATGATACGGCTTTTGTCCATTAAAAGTTCGATTTAATAAGTAAAGTAGAAATATGGCGATTGAACAAAGAAAAGATATATTATAATATATGTATACTTATATGGAGGTGGTAGTATCAAAAAACTTATTGTTGCAGAATATGCTGGATTTTGTTTTGGAGTCAAAAGAGCTGTTGATATAGCCATTAAAAATAGAGAAAATAAGGATGGATCGACCCATACACTAGGGCCGCTTATTCATAATGATGATGTAGTCAATTATTTAAAGGGACAGGGCATAGCACAGATACGTATAGAAGATCTTAGTAAGCTTGGAAAAGAGGATAAGGTGGTTATCAGGTCCCATGGTGTAACACCGGAAACAATCAAACTCATTGAAGAAACGGGTGCGAAAACAATAGATGCCACCTGCCCTTATGTTGCCAGTATTCAACGGAAGATAAAAAGGTATTATTCTAAAGGATATCAAATAATCATTGTAGGTGATGCAGATCATCCTGAGGTAGAAGGCATTAATGGATGGTGTGACAACCGTGCCTTAGTAACAAAGAACGGGGAAAATATAAAAAGTCTTTCAGAAAAAGTATGTATAGTAGCACAGACGACGGAACGTCAAGAAAATTTTGATAATGTGGTAAAAAGGGCCAGTGACCTTTCTGAGGATATCTTAGCCTTTAATACTATATGCAGCGCAACAAAGGAACGTCAGGAAAGCGCAGATCAAGTATCAAAAAGGGTAGATTTGATGATAGTAATTGGTGGGAAACACAGCTCAAACAGCAGGAAATTGTATGATATATGTAAAGGCAATTGCCGGAATACCATTTTTATTGAAAATGGTAAGGAGTTGAAGGACTATATCCTAGACTCTGAAGCTATAGGGTCTATAGGAGTAACGGCTGGTGCGTCGACACCTGATTGGGTAATAGATGATATACTGACAATACTCAAGTCAGGCTGATTTATGCTAGATTCACAAAAACTGTAAGCTATTTGAGAGGAGCAAAAAAGTGGAGAGAAAACAAACGAGAAAAATAAGAATAGGAGATACCTTTATAGGTGGCAATGCCTCTATAAAGGTGCAGTCTATGACTAACACCGATACAAGAGACATAGCCGCAACAGTTTCGCAAATCATTAGGCTACAGGATGCAGGATGTGACATTGTTAGGTGTGCAGTACCTGATATAAAGGCTAGCGAGGCCGTAGGACAGATAGTAAAAGAAATAGACATACCCTTGGTAGCAGATATTCATTTTGATTACAAGTTGGCCATAAGCTCTATTGATAGTGGAGTAGCAAAGCTACGTATAAACCCTGGCAACATAGGAAGTGATGACAAGGTTAAAGCTGTAGTCCAAGCAGCTAAGGAGAAGGGGGTGCCTATAAGGATAGGTGTAAACTCAGGCTCTTTGCACAAGGATATACTGCAAAAGTATGGGGATGTTTGTCCAGAGGCCCTGGTTCAAAGTGCCTTAAGGCATGTTGACATACTAGATGCGCTTGATTTCCAAGACATCGTAATCTCAGTTAAGTCCTCTGATGTTGTTGAAATGATAGAATGCTACAAGCTCATTTCAAAAAGACTAGATTATCCGCTTCATTTAGGAGTGACTGAGTCAGGAACAATAAAGAGGGGGACAATAAAATCTAGTGTAGGTATTGGAGTCCTATTGGCTCAGGGCATAGGGGATACGATACGAGTTTCCCTCACAGGTAAGCCAGAAGAAGAAATTGAGGTAGGAAGGGGAATCCTAAAGTCCTTAGGCCTTATACAAGGAGGCATAGAGTTTATTTCATGCCCAACTTGTGGTAGGACCCAGCTAGACCTCATTAAAATAGCAGATGAGCTTGAGCGACGCCTGGAGGGTATGAAAAAGAATATAAAGGTCGCTATTATGGGCTGTGCAGTAAATGGACCCGGTGAAGCAAGAAGGGCAGATATAGGTATTGCGGGTGGTCATGGCCAAGGTATAATATTTAAAAAAGGTGAAATTATCAAAAAGGTTAAAGAAGAGGACTTAGTCGATGAGTTAATTGCAGAAATAGGGCGCCTATAGTTATTCTTGCCTGCCAATAATTATGCAGATAAAAATAGGAGCAGATACCTGCCCCTAAAATTCATGATCAAGAGTTTTTTCAGCACCACTTTGACCCAATAGGTCTTTTATTTTTTTTGAATTTTTTTCTGCCTTTACAGCAAGAATTGTTTTCCCCTTATCCATCAACTCCTGGTATTTTAATGCCTCCTCCCTTGAGAAACCATATCTTGCCCATTGACCCTCTACTAACTTAGAGGAACTTTGAGGCGGAATATCTGCAGCAGTCATTGGATTAACGAAAACAGGAAGGCCCAGAAAGCTTTCAGACACTCCAGAAATCACACCATCAAGCTTTAAGCTTTGGTTTTCTCCTTCGAATTTTCTTAGCTTATTTAAAACAACTATCTCATTCGCTATTCTTTCATTCTCCAGCCTTTCTACAGCTTGCTTGGCATTGTCGTGTGATGGAAATACTGCGATTACGTAAGTAGACATATCATTCCCTCCTTGACTAATATTCTTTACATAAGCGTGTAAATTATAATACTTATCGAAATTTGTATTGCAGTATCGAATTATCTTGATATAATCGTTACTGGAGGTGTAATATGCGAAATACAATATTGTTTGACCTAGACGGGACATTATTACCAGTAGAGATAGAGGATTTTACAAGGGTTTATTTTAGCGAAATGGGAAAGTATTTCTCGGACTTAATCGAACCTGAAAAGCTGATTGATTATGTCTGGACTGGAACAAAAGCAATGATTGCTAGTTTAGATAAAAGGACAAATGAAAAGGTTTTTATGGAATCCTTTAAAAAATCTATAGGAGATGACATTAGTACTTATGTAGGGAGATTTGACAGTTTTTACGATAAGGGTTTTCTCCTTGCCCGCAAGACAGTTAAAAGAAAGCCAATTGTCAAGGACACAATTGAAATTCTAAAGGATAAGGGATACTCCCTGGTTATTGCCACCAATCCTTTATTTCCAGAAAAGGCAATACTGCATCGTATAGCATGGGCTGGACTAGATGCAAGGGACTTTGATTATATATCCAATTATGAACAAAACAGCTATTGCAAGCCTAATATAGAGTTTTATGAGGAAGTCTTGCAGGCGCTTGGCAAGGGTCCTGAGCAATGCTATATGGTTGGAAATCACGTACAAGAGGATATGGTAGCATCAAGGTTAGGAATAAAAACATACCTTGTTACTGATTATATGATAAATGATGGAGAAGAAATACAGGGTGACTATAAAGGGGATTATGAGGATTTTTATAGGTTTTGTTCCGACTTACCTAATATATAATAGGTTACTTGTATCAAAAAGTAGGCTTGGTACTTTTTAAAATCCAGTAGCCACCGCTTTTATTTATTACTTCACAATTACCGTATATAGAGTTTAGTATACCGATAGCTGATTTGGCACCCTGCTTTTTTTGTATTACTAGATATAAGGATCCACCATTTTCAAGGTAGTCTATGCTTTGTTCAAATAGGGGGTAGATTACCTTTTTTCCTGCCCGTATGGGTGGATTGCTTATAATCGTACTGTATAAACCCTCTACATTTGTAAAGCCATCGCTTGGAAAGATATCAACATTCCCTAGGCCATTCTTGTCAGCGTTGGCTATTGCTAGTTCAATAGCTCGGTTGTTTATATCGACCATTGTTATATCCGCATCCGCATTTAATAAAGCCAGGCTGAGACCGATAACGCCGTATCCGCAACCAAGATCTAGTATAGGACCAGACAGCCTAGGT
>DASRNC010000160.1:0-3948 GCA_035647595.1 Bacillota bacterium
TGGATTGAGAGTTGAGGCCAGCATCCTACTTTTTTCCTTGCCACTTATAAAAATGTATTTAACGATATATAAATTGAAATGCCAGCCAACAACAAGTATAATTGTATTGGCCTAAAAGCCCACTAAACTAGTAGACACAGGAGGAAAGATATGGTATGACAGACAGACAGCAATTGCATAAAAAACTAGACGGAACTAAAACGAGGGACCTTTTTAAAGAGCTTTATGGCACAGAAAATATAGACATACAGATAAATAGGTACAAAAAGTTACTAGTAGAGTATTACAAGCATTTTGCTGATGATGGAGCTGACCTCCAGTTTTTTTCTACATCTGGTAGGACTGAGGTCGGGGGCAATCATACAGACCATAATCAAGGTCGTGTAATAGCAGCAGCAGTTAATTTCGATACTATAGGAGTAGCAACTAAAACCAATGACAATACTATCACCCTATATTCACAAGGCTATGAAGATGTATTTAGGGTAAAACTAGATAGCTTAGAGCCTAAGGCAGAAGAAGAGGAGACAACGACAGCCCTAATAAGGGGCACAGCTGCAAGGTTTAATGAACTTGGTTACAAATTTGGGGGCTTTAATGCCTATATATCAAGCCATGTACTTGGTGGATCAGGCCTGAGTTCATCTGCCTCAATTGAAGTGCTTTTAGGCACTATATTGAGTTCTTTGTATAATAAGGGCGGTGTCGGACCAGAAGAATTAGCCATGGTAGGACAATATGCTGAAAATATATATTTTAATAAGCCGTGTGGCTTGATGGATCAAATGGCCTGTGCAGTTGGCGGCTTTGTAAGTATTGACTTTGGTGATAAATCAAACCCTGTGGTTAAGAAAATAGATTTTGACCTAAAAAAAGAAGGCTATAGTCTACTGGTAGTAGATACAGGTGGCAGCCATGCAGACCTAACAAAGGACTATGCAGATATTCCTCAAGAAATGAAGGAGGTTGCCTCAAAGTTTGACAAGTCCGTACTTAGGCAGGTTGGCGAGGATAAGCTGATACAAAACATTAGTGTGCTAAGACCGTGTGTAGGAGACAGGGCAATCCTACGGTCATTACACTTTTTCTCAGAGGACAAGCGGGCCCAGGCGCAATTTAACGCCCTGCAGGAGGGCAGATTTGATGATTTTTTAGCCCTAGTGACCGAGTCTGGCAATAGCTCTTGGAAGTACCTACAGAATGTTTATACAAATCAAAAACCGATGGAGCAAGGTGTTACTCTAGCTTTGGCCCTTACTGAAAGATATATTAAAGAAAAGGGTTTTGGGGCATGCAGGGTCCATGGTGGTGGATTTGCAGGCACTATACAGGCATTCATAAAAGAAGAGCATGTAAGTGAATACATAGACTATATAGAAGAAATATTTGGTGATAATTCAGCCACAGCCTTAGCAATTAGGTCCCATGGTACTCTTCACTTGAATCCTTTGCTGGGCTAGAGTAGCCGGTATGCCAAAGGGACTTGTGAACTAATATTGCAAAGAAAAAAAGTTTTACTTATGATTTACTGGGTAAGTATAAGGATAGATAAAACAAATCACTAGGGGCAGGGAGGATTTGAAGTGAAAGAGCTTATAAATAACAAGGTTACAATTGTTGGGGCAGGGTATGTAGGTGCTACTACTGCATTTGCCCTAATGGCAGGCGGAACAGTGTCAGAGATAGCCATGATAGATTTAGACAAAAAACGGTTGGCTGGCGAAGTGATGGACTTAAATCACGGAATTACATTTGTGCCCACTGTAGATATCTATGAAGGTACATATGAGGACTGTTCTGACTCAAACATAGTAATAATAACCGCGGGGGTTGGTCAAAGACCTGGAGAAAGCAGAATAGATTTGTTAAAACGAAACATTGAGGTTTTCAAGCAAATCGTACCTAAGGTGGTTGAAAAGAATAAGGACTGTATTATCCTTGTGGTGACAAATCCTGTAGACATACTAACCTATGCAACATTAAAAATATCAGGACTCCCTGAAAACCAGGTGATTGGTTCCGGTACAGTACTTGATAGTGCTCGACTAAAATATCTGTTGAGTGAAAACTGTAATATAGCAGCTCAAAATGTACATGCATATATTATCGGTGAGCATGGCGATACGGAGCTGCCAGCCTGGAGCCTCACCAATATAGCTGGCACGCCCATAGAAGAGTTTTGCAAATACTGCAAAGGCAATTGTGCCCCTAGTCACAAGGAGAAAATTTTTGAAGAGGCTAAAAACTCAGCATACAAGATCATCGAAGGAAAGGGTGCGACCTATTATGCAGTTGCCCTAGCTGTCAGAAGGATAGTAGAGGCTATCTTGAGAAACGACAACTCAATCCTACCTGTTTCATCCATAATGAAGGGATACTATGGGGTTGAGGATGTTTGTATAAGCCTACCGTCAATAGTCAATGAGAATGGGATAAAACGTGTACTAGAGTTGCCTTTATCTGACAAAGAAATTAAGCTCTTTAGGCACTCTGCTGACACCTTAAAGCAGTCACTTAGTGAAATAGGATTCTAACAAATTAAGATTAACAAACCAATTATTTAGGCTTTGCAGGTATTTGACTGTAAGGCTTTTTTACTATATGAAATTATAGGCTGTGTAATAGGGGGGTAAAAAGTGATATAGTAGGGAAGAGAGCTTTAGTAAAGGTGGTGATTTGGATGAAACGAGTCATTTTTCTAGTTGATATGAATGCTTTTTTTGTGGGATGCGAAATGGCTAGAAATCCATCACTAAAGGGCAAGCCCGTAGCAGTAGCGGGGGATCCTCAGACCCGCTCTGGGATTATACTTGCAGCCAACTATGAGGCACGCAAATTTGGAGTAAAAACGGCTATGGTATTGCGGGAAGCTCTAAAGATTTGCCCTGACCTGATACAAGTGCATCCTGACCACGATTTTTATGAGGAATCCTCAAATGAAGTGATGCAAGTTCTTTCGACATATACACCTGTCATCGAACAAAACAGTATAGATGAGGCTTGGCTTGATATGACCGGCTGTGAAGCATTATTTGGTAAGCCTGAAGAATCCGCAAAAAGAATAATGCAGGATATATATTCAAAGCTTGACCTTATGTGCTCAATCGGGATATCAGAAAACAAATTCCTCTCTAAAATGGCTGCTGATATGAAAAAGCCTATGGGGATTACAGAGCTATGGCAAAACTCTATAAAAGAAAAACTATGGCCTTTACCTGCCCGTAAAATGTATGGGGTAGGGAAACAAACCTCTAAAAGGCTTGCCATAGTGGGCATAGAAACAATAGGACAATTAGCTTTATTTGACAAGATGGTATTGGTTAAACACTTTGGAAAGCATGGATTAAAGATTCATGAGCTAGCAAATGGCATTGACACATCTCCTCTTGTGCCCCAGGGGGATGACGATATGAAATCAATTGGCAGATCAACCACATTGCGCGAAGATATAGTTGACCTAGAGCCTGCAAAAAAAATTATTTTAGGGCTTTCTAATGAAGTTGGCATCACAGCCAGAAGGCATAATAAAAGGGGGCGTACTGTACAAATAACGATAAAGTATTCTGATTTTAGGGTCATCACACGTCAGATGAAGCTAACACCTTCATATCTAACAAGGGATATTTACCAGGCAGGAAAGCAATTGCTAGAGGAGGTCTGGGACAGGAGGCTGCCTGTCAGATTATTGGGGATCACTATTAGTGGATTCGATGAGGATACGGACCAAGTTTCTATGTTTGAGCAGATAGATTGTTATGAAAGTCATAAGGATGAAATGCTGGAAAAAGCTGCAGATAAGCTTAGAGAAAAGCATGGATTATCTATTATAAAGCCTGCCTCACTACTAGAAAAAAAAGAAAATTAATAAGAAGGTATTTATACATTGTAGTTATCATAAAAAGTTATATAATATACTTATGTCTTTATATATAAATTATAGTGTCATTA
>DASRNC010000161.1:0-5469 GCA_035647595.1 Bacillota bacterium
AAACAATATCATTAAAAGGGTCTATCTCCCAATCAAACTCTGTCAGTATCTCCCTTCCATCGCCATCTGGCTTTTGTCTATACAAGGTTGTCTTATTTATCGATGATCTACAAAAGATCTAAACATAGTCATTATGCATAGCAAACCCATCAAATGAATCTCTATTCTGTAATACAGCATTACATGTAGGATCAGGATTTGTATAGCTAGAATAGGGTTTGTGCTGGCAATCTGGTTTGTTGCACAAAACAACCCTTTGCCCACTTGCAAAGTCATAAAACCATAAAACATGATCTTCCACATACAGAAAACCCTCTTGGTTTACTCCCAGCTGGCTAGACCATTTATATTCAGTATATAAGGAGCCATGGCCAGGTTTACATGATGAAAGTGTAAAGACAGTTAACAAAACAATTGTTAGCAGGGCTATTGCAGATATTATTTTAAAAAGCTTGAATTCTTGGACAAATTTGAATCGCTCGTACTCAATTGATTTGGCCTTCATTGGATTAGCCCCTTTATCTATAGAGTTTTTGGTGCATTTATCTTTAAGTTCTATAGTTTTATCCTACATCAAAATTCTTAAGAAAAACTTGACAAAATTCTTAAGAATTTCTTAAGATTATGGATATGTACAAGGGTCCGCCCATATAATATCAAATACTTCTAATGGGATAATAAATCTGTGATAAATAAATTGTCTGGAAAATTAAAAAAAGTCCCGAGTGAAATGCATTCGGGACTTTTGTAAGCATAAATTATCTCTTTGAGAATTGTGGAGCACGTCTTGCTTTTTTCAAGCCGTATTTCTTTCTTTCCTTCATTCTCGGATCGCGCGTTAAGTAGCCTGCCTTTTTTAGCATGGGCCGAAGCTCCTCATCTGCCTCGATAAGTGCACGGGAAATTCCATGTCGAATAGCGCCTGCCTGACCTGTAAATCCGCCTCCATGTACATTTACAATAATGTCGAATTTGCCTTGTGTTTCAGTCAGCACAAGGGGCTGACGGGCGATCAGCTTGAGCGTTTCTAAACCAAAATAATCATCTATGTCTCTTTTATTGATAGTAATCTTGCCTTCACCGGGCAAAAGTCTAACTCTAGCAACAGACTTCTTTCGTCTTCCTGTTCCAAAATACTGTACCTTAGCCATTCATTATTTCCTCCTTTCGTGCACTATATTTCAAGTAATTCAGGCTGTTGAGCTTCATGATTGTGGCTCGAGCCTGCATATACCTTTAGTTTTCTAAGCATCTGCCTACCCAAGGGTCCTTTGGGTAGCATACCTTTAACGGCATTGTGAATAATCTTTGTGGGAGCCTTGACTTTAAGCTCATTGAAAGTAATTTCCTTCATTCCACTTGGATATCCTGAGTGATTCCTGTAGAGCTTTTGCTCACCCTTGTTTCCTGTAACCTCAATCAATTCTGCATTTATAACAATAACAAAATCACCTGTGTCTACATGAGGTGTATATGTTGGCTTGTGCTTGCCTCTTAATATCCTGGCAATTTCAGTTGACAGTCGTCCAAGGGTTTTGCCTTTGGCGTCGACTAGATACCATTTGCGTTCAACGGTCTGGGCATTGGCCATGTAGGTCTTCATCGGTGGTTTCCCTCCATTCAAGTTCAATTAAGTATTAATCTCTAATTCGTCTATTTTTTCGCTTATATCAAAGACCCGGGGCTAGTGGATCTTATTTAACGCTAAACTTTATTCTAATACATGCAGCCTGGAGTGTCAAGCAATTTTTAATAGTATGCCCTATCTAAAAAAAGACCCTTTGCAGCTGCTGTAAATCCAGCCTTTTTTCTTGCTTGTGATGATAATATCTCTGGTATATCATCTGCATTTATTTTGCCTTTCCCAACTTCTATAAGAGTGCCTACCATTATCCTTACCATCTTGTACAAAAAACCATTGCCCCTAACTGAGTAATATAGGTAATCCCCATCCGATCTTAGCTGTGATTCAAAGATAGTGCGGACAGTTGACTCAACTGATGAACCTGTAGCCTGCATTGCAGCAAAATCGTGGCTACCAATATATGCCCGGCTGGCCCTATTCATAGCCTCAATATCAAGGGGAGGTCTCACATGGACATGAAAACGATGTCCTATAGCACTACCATGGGTGTTAACAAGCATGCAATACCTATAGGTTTTTTCCTTTGCACTAAACCTTGCATGGAAGTCCATTGGAACCCCTTGTGAAGATATTACCTTGATATCCCGGGGAAGGACTGCGTTTAAGGCATAGGAAAATCGCTCAGAGGGGATGGTTGACCTGGTCTTAAAGTTAGCCACTTGCCCTAAGGCATGTACCCCACTGTCAGTCCTGCCTGACCCTGTGAGCTTTATAGGCTCCCTAGTTAGCTTTTCTAGGGCCTCTTGGACCAGCTGCTGGATGGTAATGGCGTTGTCCTGTATCTGCCATCCTGCATAGTCCGTACCATCATACTCAATTGTCAGCCTTACGTTCTTCATCTCAATCATTACTCTCAAACTAAAATATTTACTAGCCTTTATTATAGATAGGAATTTAAAAGTATTGCTGTAACCATAAGCATTGTAACAGCATAAGCCAAATAGTCTCTACCCTCTACCGTCAAGATCTTCATGCGGGTCCTGCCTTGACCGCCTCTATAACAGCGCGCCTCCATGGCCATAGCCAGCTCATCAGCCCTCCTGAATGCACTGATAAAAAGAGGTACTAGCAGCGGCACCAAAGACTTTGCCCTCTGTAGTAGGTTGCCACTTTCAAAGTCTGCCCCTCTTGCCTTTTGGGCCTTCATTATCTTGTCGGTTTCCTCTAGTAGCGTGGGGATGAACCTAAGCGCAATAGTCATCATCATAGCCAGCTCATGGGCTGGGAACTTTATTACCTTTAGGGGCTTTAAAAGTAGCTCTATACCATCTGTTAGTGCAATAGGTGATGTCGTCAAGGTCATCACCGATGTGCCTGATACTAGGAAAATCAGCCTCAATGCCATGAAGGTTGCCTGCCTTAGTCCTTCCTTTGTTACTACAATCCTCCATACCTTAAAGATGACTGTGTCACCAGAAGTAAAAAATATGTTTAATATAAAGGTTAAAATAATTATAAAAAGCAGCGGCCTTAGCCCCTTTATAACATACTTGATGGGTATCTTTGATAGGTATATAGTATAGAGCAAAAAGGCTAGAATAAATAAGTAGCCTGTATAATAGCGGACAAAAAATATAATTATTATATAAATAAAAGTAATAACAAGCTTGGTCCTAGGGTCAAGCTTGTGTACAGGTGAATCCTCTGGATAATACTGACCCAAAGTTATATCCTTAAGCATGCCCAGTCCCCCTTAATATTTTGGTCAAGACTGCCTTTGCCTGCTCGAGAGTATAAATGTCGTCAGGCACGTCCATTCCTTTTACTTTGAGTGCCTGCATCAAGCCAGTCACTTGTGGAACTCCCAACCCCATCTCCTTCAACCTATCTGCATGGGCAAATATTTCTCCAGGCTTGCCAGTGAGCTCTACGGTACCCTTGTTCATGACTATAATTCGGCCTACTAGCTTGGCTATGTCCTCCATGCTATGAGAAACGAGAATTATAGTGATATTTTTTTTCCGGTGGAGGTCCTTTATCTGGCTAAATATCTCATCTCTGCCCATAGGATCAAGTCCTGCAGTCGGTTCATCTAATACCAGTATTTTGGGCTCCATGGCCAAAACGCCAGCTATTGCAGTCCTTCTACGTTGTCCTCCACTAAGTTCAAAGGGTGAACGGTCATTTAATTCATTTAAATCAAGGCCTACGAGGGTAGCAGACTCCTGTACGCGCTTGTCTATTTCCTCCTCTGATAAGCCAAGGTTCTTAGGGCCAAAGGCTATATCCTGGTAAACTGTTTCCTCAAAAAGCTGGTGTTCAGGATATTGAAAGACAAGACCCACCTGCTGACGCAGGGCATTAAGCTTTTTGCTGTCCTTGTCAATCTTTATGTCATTGACATACAGGCTACCGCTCGTTGGAAGTAGTAGACCATTTAAGTGTTGAATTAGGGTTGATTTACCTGAGCCTGTGTGGCCAATTAGACCTATAAATTCTCCATCATCAATCTCAAGGTTTATATCCCTTATAGCAGTTGCCTCAAAAGGGCTGCCCTTCATGTATGTGTGCGTCAATTGCTCGATTTTTACTGGCATATTGCTTCCACCATTTCCTCTATGCTAAGGGGTTGTCCGGATATCTCTATCCCTTCCTTTTTGAGCTGGTGTGCCAAATCTGTTACCTGGGGCACATCCAAGCCTATGCTCTTTAAGGTATCGACCTGATTAAAAATTTCCCGGGAAGTACCGTCTGCAACGATTTTGCCACTTTCCATGACTACCACCCGGTCGGCCTTGATTGCTTCCTCCATGTAATGGGTTATATGAACTATTGTAATGCCTTCATTTTTATTCAAGTGGTGTATAGTCTCCATGACCTCTGCCCGTCCCGACGGGTCCAGCATTGCGGTTGGTTCATCTAATACGATAATTTCAGGCTTCATAGCTATTACTCCAGCAATAGCAACCCTTTGCTTTTGCCCACCAGACAAATAATGGGGGGCGGTTTTGGAGTAGTCTGTCATTCTAACAGTTGCCAGGGCCTCGTCTACCCTTTTCCTGATATCCTCTGTTGGTATACCAATATTTTCTGGTCCGAAGGCCACATCCTCTTCAACTACTGTGGCTACCATCTGATTGTCTGGGTTTTGAAACACCATGCCTGCGGTTTGCCTTATATCCCAGGTGTTTTTCTCAATGCTAGCGTCCATGCCCTTAACTAGTACTTGACCGGTTTTCGGCCTAAGTAGGGCGTTTAAATGCTTGGCAAGGGTAGACTTGCCTGAGCCGTTATGTCCAATAATAACAACAAACTCACCCTTTTGGATATCTATTGAAACTCCGTCTAGGGCAGCTGTTTCCTTGCCCTCACTATTTACATAGTCAAAAAATACATCCTTAACCCTTATAATAGGCTCCATAATCCACCCTCCCTACACTTGATATGATTATTTATAAACCTTATTACACTTTTGAGACAAGCTAAGGCCCTTGCTTATAAATAAAAATATGGATTAAGCTATAGGAAAAACATCCCATGAACTTAATCCGTTTATCCAAAAGCTCTTAACTTTTAAAAATTGTGTCTATACAAGCTCTATAATAACAACCTCTGCTCCGTCTCCTCTGCGTGGTCCCTTTTTAAGTATTCTTGTATATCCGCCACCCTGGCCTAGCTCTTCTTTTCTCTTTCTATATTTAGGGCCATACTCACTAAATATCTTTTCAACGAGTGGATGCTTTACCTCTCTTGAGCGATCAGCATATTCCTTTTTTGTCTCGCCTTCCTCACGCAGCTCCATCTGTTTATATAAAACTGACATCATTTTCCTTCTTGCATTAAGCTTGGATGGCTTATCATTGGTGACCTCTATAGTTGTGGTC
>DASRNC010000162.1:0-2760 GCA_035647595.1 Bacillota bacterium
CAATAAGCCTGGCAATGTTTATCTTGGACTGGTCCATAGGTTAGATAGGCCAGTTGGCGGAATAATGGTCTTTGCGAAAACATCCAAGGCAGCCTCCAGATTGTCTGAGCAAATTAGAACCCGCAGCCTTGAAAGGACATACCTAGCCATTGTTACAAATAAGGGATTACAACCCTCAAATACTCTAGTTCATTATCTTTATAAGGACCAAAAACAAAACAAGGTATTTGCAGTAGGAAGCAAGACCAAAGGAGCAAAGGAGGCCATCCTAGATTATAGTGTTTTATACAGTATGGAAAACCTAAGTCTTGTAAAGGCCCAGTTACATACAGGAAGATCCCATCAGATACGGGTACAATTTCAAGCTATTGGCCATCCCATATATGGGGACCGCTTGTATGGGACGCAAAAATTTAAGCATGGACAACAAATTGCACTATGGGCTTATAGAATTGCTTTTGACCATCCGACAAAGAAAGAGACGCTTGAATTTAGTCTTGACCCACCAAATACATATCCCTGGAGCTCAATCAAATTCTTTTTTAATGGTCTCAAATAGTGGTAATGATTTTTCTATTGTTTGAAGACTAACACAATATGAGATTCTAAAATAACTTGGGCAGCCAAATCCGCTTCCTGGTACAAGCAATACATTATGCTTAGCTGCACGTCTGACAAACTCTACATCATCATCTATTAGAGCCTTTGGAAACAAGTAAAAGGCTCCTTGTGGCTTGTTACATTCGTATCCCAACCCAGTTAGGTGCTTGTATAAAAGATCCCTTCGTTGCTTGTAGTAGTCAATATCCAAGCTGGCGCTTATAGAGTCAGCGATCACCCTTTGGAATAGGCCTGGAGCGTTTACAAAACCTAGAATCCTATTAGAATATACAATACCTTGGACAAGTAGCCTGTCATTTTGAATGGTGTTGTTTATGGCCACATAGCCGATTCTTTCACCCGGGAGTGCCAGAGACTTACTAAAGGAATTGACTACAATGGAGTGTTTGAATATTTCTAGGATATGTGGCACCTTGACCCCATCATAAACAATATCAGCATACGGCTCATCGGAAATAACCAAAATTTCGTTCCCATACTTTTTTTCCATATCGGCAAGTAGTTTTGCCATTTTTTCAAGGGTTTCCTTACTATATACAACGCCCGTAGGATTGTTAGGTGAGTTTAAGATTATTGCCTTTGTCTTGGGGCTTAGTTTGAGCCCTATGTCATGAAGGTCTGGCTCAAAGGAGTTAAGTAGACAGGGTGATATAATCGGAACACCACCATGGTTGTCTATGTATGATAGATACTCAGCAAAGTATGGAGAAAGAATGATAACCTCATCACCTGGGTCAAGAATAGTTTTCAAGACAACATTCAAGCCCCCTGCTGCACCACAGGTCATGATTATGTTATCAGGGCTTAATTCAATGCCTGATTTCATCTTTATGTGGTTTGATATTGTAGCCCTTACATCAGCAAAGCCGGCATTACTCATGTATCTGTGCTGGCCAGGGGTATCATCCAAGGCGAATTTTCTCAAGGATTGTTTTACACCACTTGGGGGCTCAACTTCTGGATTGCCCAACGAAAAATCATAAACCTTGTCAGAACCATAAGCCTTCCTCAGCATTTCTCCCTGCTCAAACATTTGACGGATCCATGATGAGTTTTTCAATTTTTCAGTAATTGATTTTGAAATCATAAGATAGCACCCCTAATAGCTTTTGCTATAGTATACCATTATAAGTTACAAGAATGAATTGTTAAAGGCTGTTTCCATCCTAATTGTTTTACTGTCCTATTGTTTATATAAGTTTGTTGTGATAGGATAGAATCATATCTAAAAGGGAGTAGCTATGGCTTATGCCATAAATAAGGTCAACATACTGGAGAAATCCTGGTCTTATTTCATGAGAATTATCTCTAAGTGGCGAGACTTTTAGATTGATAAACCAATGCTATTAAGGGTTTATCAATCTAAAAGTCTCTTTTTTTGTAGGGCGAGCCTATACTACACAAAAATAGGAGGCTTATCGGTGGATGAATTTATAAAAGCATTTGCACTTATTTTTGTAGCTGAAATGGGCGACAAGACACAAATATTAGCTATGGCCTTTGCTACAAAGTATTCAATGGGGAAGGTATTACTTGGAATATTGGTAGGGTCAGCGTTAAATCATGGACTGGCAGTTCTGCTTGGGAGTTACATATCTAATACGGTCTCTACAAATATTATTCAAGTAGTGGCAGGTCTTATTTTCATTGCTTTTGCCCTTTGGACACTGAGACTGGATTACCAGGATGCAAAAGAAGAAAACCAAAGGGTCAAGTTAGGGCCTGTCCTAACTGTCGCTATTGCTTTTTTTATAGGAGAATTGGGGGACAAGACCCAGTTAACAGCAATTACATTATCAGTTGATGCACAGTATCCTTGGATTGTTTTGCTAGGTACAGTGCTGGGTATGATTACTACAGGTGCACTTGGGATTTTTGTAGGCAGAAAGCTTGGCGATAGGATACCAGAGCTGGCTGTAAAACTTGTTGCCTCGGCGTTATTTATGGCATTTGGTATAGGCAAACTCACAAGCAGTCTCCCTGAGGAGTATCTAAATACCAGCAATTATCTTACGTTTTTTGCTATTCTATTACTTGCTATACTATTAATAGTTAGATCAAATAGGAGGGGCTTGAAGAAAAATAATGAGACGGCCTTCAAGACTAGGGCGCGTGACCTATATGCTTATTACAACAAAA
>DASRNC010000163.1:0-2340 GCA_035647595.1 Bacillota bacterium
GCTCTAATAATAGCAATGACCTTGTCAATATTAGAAACAGCTATCATAAGGCCTTCTAAAATGTGTTCCCTTGCCTTTGCCTTATCATACTCATATTTTGTCCTGCGCGTTACTACATCCTTTTGATGCTTTATATAATGCTCTAATATCTGCTTTAGACCTAGTTGCTGCGGTTTACCCTCTGCAATCGCTACCATATTCACACCAAATGTGGTCTGTAGGTCGGAATACTTATATAGGTAATTGAGTATTTTTTTCGAATCAGCATCCTTTTTAAGTTCGATTACTGCCCGTATTCCTTCTCTGTCTGATTCGTCACGTATATCTGATATACCAGTCAAAACACCTTTTCTTTCCTCGCTTATACGTAGGATTCGTTCTAGTAGAACTGACTTATTAACTTGGTATGGCAATTCGGTAATAACTAGCTGTTCTCTGCCTCCCCTAATCTTTTCAGTTTCCACCTTGGCGCGGATTATCAGCCTGCCCTTTCCTGTTCTATAAGCCTGCTTTATTTCATCTTTTCCTATAACATACCCACCTGTTGGAAAATCCGGTCCTTTAATAATCTCCATCAACCTATCTATAGATACATCATTCTTAGTCATAAGCTCAATGGCCCCATCTATTACCTCAGACAGATTGTGTGGTGGTATATTGGTGGCTAATCCAATAGCTATACCTGTAGAGCCATTTACTAAGAGATTGGGAAATCTGCCCGGTAGTACTTCAGGCTCCTTTAATGTATCGTCAAAATTTAAATTAAATTTGATGGTTTCTTTATCAATATCTTTTAATAACTGCAGGGCCAAGGGCGTCATACGGGTCTCGGTATACCTCATAGCGGCTGCTGTATCACCATCTATTGATCCAAAATTGCCATGTCCGTCGACTAAAGGGTTTCTCATATTAAAATCCTGTGCCATTCTGACCATAGCATCGTATATAGAGGTGTCACCATGTGGATGATATTTACCTAATGCATCCCCCACAATCCTGGCGGATTTTTTGTGTGGCTTATCCGGCGAAAGACCTAACTCATGCATAGTATATAAAATTCTTCTTTGTACTGGCTTTAGTCCGTCCTCTACTCGTGGTAATGCCCTTTCAAGAATAACATATTCGGCATATGGCATAATTGAATCATGGATAACATTTTCCAACGACTTGTTAATAACAGTATCCTTGTTTTGTTCGCTTATAGGATTTCTCTTTTTTTTGGCCAATTTCTTATACCCCCATTTCCTGGAACATGTCTGCTTTGTTAAAGTCAGCATTAGCTGTTATATACTGGCGTCTTGGTTCTACCTTGTCGCCCATAAGTATAGTGATAATCTTATCAGCTTCCGTTGCATCTTCTAGCGTCACCCTCATAATAGACCGTTTTGCAGGATCCATTGTTGTGTCCCAAAGCTGACTCGGATTCATTTCTCCAAGTCCTTTATAACGTTGAATAGTATAATTCTTGCCCGCCTTATCAATTGATTCCTTCAATTGTTGGTCATTATATGCATAATCAATAGTCCTTCCACGGGTAATCTTGTATAAGGGCGGCATACCAATATATACATGTCCATTTGTAATAAGATCCTTCATATAACGGAAGAAGAAGGTTAGGAGAATAGCCCTAATATGGGCTCCGTCCTGATCAGCGTCTGCCAATATTACGATGCTGTTGTATTTTAGGTTATTTAATTCAAAATCCTCTGCTATACCTGTCCCTAAGGCAGATATTATCGTTCGAAACTCCTCATTGGCTAGTACTTGATCCAAGCGTTTCTTTTCTGCATTTAGTGGCTTGCCCCTTAAGGGGAGTATTGCTTGAAACCGTCTATCTCTACCCTGTTTAGCGGAGCCTCCAGCAGAGTCACCCTCTACAATAAAAAGTTCGTTTTGTTTTGGGTTACGGCCTGTACAGCTAGCAAGCTTGCCTACAAGGGGTGCTGCTTCAAGACTGTTCTTTTTCCTTGTAATCTCTTTGGCCTTTCTAGCAGCATCCCTCACTTTTGCCGCTTTTAAAGCCTTTTCTATTATTATTTTAGTTGTTTCTTGGTTGTCAACATTTTCAACAAAGTCAAGTAACTTTTCTGAGCTTATGTATTCTAGAGCAGTTCGAGCTTCTGGGTTGCCAAGTTTGGTTTTAGTCTGTCCTTCAAACTGGATATTGTTCATCTTTATCGAAATAACGGCAGTCAGGCCCTCACGAAAGTCCTCTCCCCTAAGTCCATTTTTGCCCTTGTTAAGGTTGTTGTTTTTTATGTAATCATTCAAGACCTTTGTCAATGCAGTCTTAAAGCCGGTTTCGTGTGTGCCACCTTCTGTTGTGGGAATATTATTTAC
>DASRNC010000164.1:0-9168 GCA_035647595.1 Bacillota bacterium
GTAGGGGGTTCTCAAAAACGAGGGCCCCTTATTTTTTGTGTCATTTGCTTGTAGGTGTCCTTAACAAGCATGTGGGGGGATTTGGAGTCTGTCTCCTCTACCATGGGTAAGAGGAATATTACAGCAGCCCCCCTTAGCAAACTACCTATTAAAAAAAGTAGGTGGTAGCTGTTCACAGGGTAGCCTAGGAGCATTATATTTAGGCTGGAGATATAGCCCCTTGTCAGCTCCATGAAAAGACCACCGGTGAAATAAGCTAATATACTACCCGCCAAGGCTGTCACCATGGATATAGTGGCTATATAAAAGGATTTATTCTTTTCAGGTGATGTACTCAAGGTCATATTGTTGGCTGTTAGTTCCATCCCACACCAGAATACCCCTGATAGTATGTGGATGAAAATAATCATTAGAGTAAAATTAGGAGTGGTGAATATCCACATAAAGGGGATCAGAAATACTGCAAGTCCGCATATATACATAACAGGCTTGTTGCCATACTTGTCTATCAACCTTCCCCACCGGCCTATTGAAAATACTGTGAACAGGCTATATATAGCGCTAGTAAATAGGGTTATCTGCAAATACCCCATGTTAAGGTAGTGAATCATATAGTCATTGAAAAAAGGTCCTGTAAGGTTGACTGCAAAGGTCCACAGGGCCCAAAAGGTGATGTATTTCCTGAAACCACTATTCCCTAATGCCTCCTTCCATACCTTTATAAGACTTATACTCTTCTCGTCCTCAGGCATGTCCATAGGAGGGTCTGCAACCTTAACAAAGCAGGCCACATCCAAAAGGCCGAATATGGCTGCTATCACAAATACTATTATAAATCCAGTGCTACCACCTATCAGGTCGAGTAGGTAACCCACGCCAAGCCCACCTAAAAGACTTGTTATAGTGAAAATTAATTGCCTCTTACTGAAAAACCTGCCCCTGATATTAATAGGGACTATAGCTGACATCCAGGAGAAAAAGGTTACCCCATTAAAGGAACCTCCTAGGGCTGATAGGGTCAGCATAAACATAATAAGGCCGATGGATAAAGGCTTTAACTCAGACGGTAGTATATAGGCAAACAAAACCATGGGAATAATAGATATGCGTTGAATCACTCCTGATATCAGGAACAATTTCTTCCTCTGGCGTGACCTCTCCAGTACATATGCAGACAGGACCTGAAAAAGTCCCCCCATAACAGGAAAGGCCATCAGTACTCCAAATAAAAAATCTCCAACACCTAGGCTACGAACAAATCCTGCAAAGGGTGCTCCGTTATACGTGCTAAAAAAGACCATGCCTAGCCCTGAGCCGAGTATGACCCTATTTAAATCCAGCATAAGCTCCCTGCTTATACTGAAATTCTTAAATGGTAAAAACCTATCTTTGTTCATTAGCATTAACCCCCTACCTATTTAACTTGGGCAGAGAATCCCCTGTCCCTTAAGTCTGCTTTAAGCCTTTTATATAGGTCTCTTTTATATTTAGGTCCTTGTCAAGCAATACTATATCTGCATCATAACCCTTTTTAAGCTGTCCCTTGTAACCGTCTACGCCTATTACCTTCGCAGGTGTTCGTGTTAACATTGTTATCGTGGACTCTAGCGGCACACCTGCCTTTACCATGTTTTGTAGGGCCCTATCCTGCGTTAGGGTGCTACCGGCAAGGGTGCCATCTGCCTGCCTGGCTACACCATTCTCCACATAGACCTTGAGTCCACCGAGCTCGTAAAGACCATCAGAAAGTCCCGCTGCTGACATTGCATCTGTTATAAGTACACATTTATCCCTGCCCTTTATCCTATACGCCAGTCTCAAGGCAGCTGGATGAATATGTACCAGATCTGCTATTAGTTCTATTGTACTATCATCATTATCAAGCGCTGCCCCCACAAGACCTGGTTGCCTATGCCTTATGGGCGTCATTGCATTGTAAAAATGACAAGTATGGTTTATCCCTGCCTCTATCGCCCCCTTAGCCGTCTCATAGTCTGCTCCAGTATGCCCGATTGATACAGTCGTATTTATTTTTCTTAGATAGGCAGCCAAGCCCTGTGCACCCTCTAGTTCCGGTGCAATAGTGACAAGCCTTATAATATCCGCCTTATCCCCTACTATTTCATTGAATGTCACAACTGAAGGTGCCCTTATATGGGCCTCGTCGTGGGCCCCCTTGACTAATGGGTTTATAAATGGCCCCTCCATGTGAACCCCTAGTATCTGTGCCCCCCTGCCATTGTCTTCCTTAATATACTGGGAGACTGCCAAAATGCTTTTTCTTATGTCTCCTACACTGCAGGTCATAGTGGTTGCAAGGTATGAGCTTGTACCGTGTTTGGCCAAAAAGCTTGAGATATTGCTAAGGGAATCAATGCTGGCATCCATAACATCAGCCCCGTATGAGCCATGAACATGGATGTCAATAAAACCAGGCACTATATAGCTACCCTTAGCATCAACAATGCCCTTGGCCCCCTCATCCTTTAGGGCCTGGCTAACACTCCTCTTGCCGGAAGGCTCAAGGCCGATAATCCTGCCGCCCTCCACCCTTATATCGATTCCTGTCTCCCACCTGCCGTCTATAAATACAAGTCCGTTTGTAAATGTAATCATCTGTGAAAATGCTCCTTAAAAAACAATATGTCAAGGATTTTATACCCTGCAAGGCCACTGCCAAGCAAAAAAATCCCCCTCCGGAGGCCTTCCGGAGAGGATGCTCTATTCTTTGTGTCATTTTATCATTTTCTATGCCTTAAATCAATGCAATAGAATTACCAATTGTTTGACTTGTCATGGTGGTGGCATGCGGGTTGGCTAGTCTTTTAAATACTAGAGTTTACCTGTAGAATACATGGTTGCCTATTGCAGTAACATAAGTCTTGTTATTTACAATCCATGATCCTGCTGCCTTTGATGGGTTGAAAAAGTACGTTGCATTACCAACTATTCTAGTTCCACCATAAGCCTCCTGGGCAGCTCTCATTGCTGAATTACTCGGTGTATTGTGGATTGAACCATCCTGCACAGGACTGAATTGGGGTATGGACCCTGTGTACTCAAATATAACACCATATATACTGCTTGGGAATTGAGGGGCGCTTACCCTGTTTAAAACAACACTACCCACTGCCACCTGTCCCTGGTAGGACTCTCCCCTTGCCTCGGCATAGATAATCCTAGCCAGCCAGTATATATCATCCCTTGCCTCCTGGGATGTATCACCCCGACTTGGAGTAGGTGCAGGCTGGGTGGACTGGTTTCCAAATAATGAGCCCTGGGTTTCTGGTCCCGCTATTCCATCAATCCTAAGCCTATTAGCTATCTGATATCCTATTACTGCATTCTCGGTTAGTTTTCCATAATAGCCTGTTGAGCTAGCATGAAATACGCCTTGACTTCTTAGGGCATCCTGCAATTTTACAACTGAGCTTCCCCTCATTCCAAACTGAAGGGTAGTATGGTTGGTATTAAGTGCAGCCCTTGTCTTTGGACCGACTATGCCATCAGCTGTCAGTCCCTTGCTTCTTTGATAGGCCTTGACTGCATCCTGGGTAATGCCCCCAAAGTATCCAGTAGCCTGGTGGTAAGTAAAGTAGCCCAAGCCCTTTAAGTCTTGTTGAAGCTGTGTAACCCCAGCCCCCCTACTACCATATCTTAATAGGTCTGCTGCACTAGCCTCTCCTCCTGCCAATAAAAGTAATCCAGTAATGACTATAAGCACAACTATTGTTTTAGCTACCCTATACAGCCTGTCCTTTGGTATCCTGTCCTCTACAACTACCATTTATAAACCCCCTAAGGTCACATTATGTCAACCTAATGATGGCTAAAGTATAAGGCACCCTACCCCTTTGAGTCAAACAGGCAGTTAGGACCTAGGAGCTTTGGTTACAACTATGTTAAGCAAATGTTACTTTTTCGTCACAAATACTCTCTTTCTTATATGCATACCATTTTATACCGACTTATAGCGACCAAGTAGGCTGATAACTGTGGAATGCCATCAAAAAATCCGGATTAGCTTAGGCAGCCAATCCGGACCAAAATAACAATAAATCTACTTGCCTATTACTTTATTCCTCTTCCCCCTGCTTTGCATCTTCTATAACCTTGTCACTGATATTACCAGGAACCTCTTGGTATCTAACAAAGGTTAGTTTAAAGCTACCCCTTGCCTGTGTCATAGATCTCAAGTCCGTAGCGTATTTAAACATTTCTGCCTGCGGTACCTCGGCCACAACCTCCTGTAGGCCGTCACCTGTAGGATTCATTCCTAGTATCCTGCCCCTGCGCCTATTTAGGTCTCCGATGATATCCCCCATATAGTCGTCAGGAACTAAAACCTCTGCCTTCATTATGGGCTCAAGCAATATTGGGCTTGCATCAGCAAGCTTTCTAAATGCTAGTGAGGCTGCTATCTTAAAGGCCATCTCAGAAGAGTCAACACTATGGTAGGATCCATCATACAATGTGGCTTTGATACCAACCATAGGATATCCAGCCAGAACACCCTTGGGAAGGCTCTCTACCAAGCCTTTTTCTACTGCAGGTATATACTGTCTTGGTACTACACCGCCAACAATTTTGTCTACGAATTCAAACTCTTGCTCCGTATCTGCAAGGGGCTCAAACTCAACCCATACATGGCCGTACTGGCCATGCCCGCCACTTTGTTTCTTGTGCCTGCCTTCGGCATTGATGGACTGGCGTATTGTTTCACGATATGGCACCATGGGATCCTTAAATACTGCCCTAGCCCCAAATTTGTTTTCTAGCCTTCTAGCTACTATCTCAATATGCAACTCACCAACACCTGATATGAGCATCTGGTTGGTATCTCGATTCTTTTGTACCGTAAAGGTGGGATCTTCTTCAGTCAACCTATTGAGACCCCCAAATACCTTGTCCTCCTCGCCTTCCTTTTCAGCCTCTATTGCCAATGCAATGGAGGGTGCGGGGAATTGTATCTCTTGAAACTCTATCTGCCTGCTCTGGTCACAGAGGGTATCTCCTGTGACTGTATGCTGTAGCTTGGCTACTGCAGCAATATCCCCTGCTACTACCTTGTCTACATTTATCTGCTTTTTACCCTTCATTAGATACATACTGCTACCCTTTTCGGCCTTCTCTTTATTTACATTGTAAAAGGAGGTCCCTGAGGATAGTTGACCAGACATTACCTTAAAGAGACTAAGCTTGCCTACAAAGGGGTCAACGACAGTCTTGAACACCAGCGCGGAAAAAGGTTCATCTACCTTGTAGCTAACCTCTACTTCATCGCCTGTCTTATGATCCTTAGCCTTTTCCTTGTGTCTCTCGCCGGGCGCGGGCATGTAGTCAACAATTACATCCATGAGCAGCTTGATACCTTGGTTATTTACCGCAGAACCACATAGGACAGGTACTATCTCACCATCGTTGACACCTTCACGCAGCGCTTCTTTAATTTCCTTCTCTTCCAGCTCCCCACCCTCAAAGTATTTTTCCATGAGCTCTTCACTGGTCTCTGCTACTGCTTCGATCAACATGGTCCTAATTGGTTCAACCACATCTATCATATCGTCGGGTATGGGCACCTCACTTGCGTCCCCACCCTCGTATGTAAAGGCCTTCATAGATATGATATCGATATATCCTACGAATTGCTCTTTATCCATAATAGGTACTTGAAATGGAGCTACTAGTCCCCCATATAATTCCTTGAGTTTGTCTAGTACCTTGGTGAAATTCGCGTTTTCACGGTCCATTTGGTTGACGAATATAAGTCTGGGTATATCATATTCATTACAATAATCCCATGCCTTCTCTGTACCAACGGCAACACCGGATACGGCCCCTACCACTATGCATGCACTATCTGCAACCCTAAGGCCTCCAACTAACTCCCCAACAAAATCAAAGTAACCAGGGATATCAACAACATTAATCTTATGATTATTCCATTCTACTGGTGCCAATGCAGCACTTATGGAAATCTGACGCTTAATTTCCTCTGGGTCATAGTCGGTGGTTGTTGTGCCATCCTCAACTCTACCAAAACGCTCACTTGCTCCTGTGTTAAATAGCATAGCTTCTGCAAGAGTAGTCTTGCCTTCGCCACCATGTCCGATAACACCAAGATTTCGTATCATGTCGGTGGTATAAGTCTTCATTAACATTCCCCCTAACGTAAAATTAACAGATATATTGTTTCAGTTATACTGAGACTATAAATGGATTCACTATTACGTATCGAATTACCTATTCGATAAGAATCTCAATTTCCCTTCTTTATTGTAACATAGATTATATCATAATTAATAGTAAAATGCTCGGCCCCCTCCTTATTGTTCTACCGAGTTTTACTGTATATTATTCTATTCCTTTAGGTATCCCCTTAGGCCAGTCAGCCCTTGCCAGGTATAGTGCATATTATGTCAATATTTTGCCACTGGAATGGCTGATTCTATTGACTTTATTGTTAAATAAAGATATAATTTCTTAAACATTCCTACAGCTAGCCAAAAAGGCCACAATCTACAAAGGGGGACTTGTTAATATGAAACGTATGGACCTACATTTTGACTCTTCATCCTATCCAATATTTATAGGAAGGGGCTGGGATTCAATCCTTGGTAAAATCCTGCCTGAAAAGTATAGCAAAAAAGCACTGATCATTAGTGATACCAATGTCGGTCCCCTTTATAGTGACGAAATCATCACTTCTCTTAGGGCTGCGGGCTTTGAGATAAGGACTATCCTTGTAGACCCCGGTGAAAAGAGTAAGACCCTTGAGGGTACCATGGATATTTATACTGCTGCCCTCAATTTCCGCATGGACAGGAACTCACTTTTTATAGCCCTTGGTGGTGGCGTTGTCGGCGATCTGACAGGCTTTGTAGCCTCTACCTATATGAGGGGTACACCCTATATCCAGATACCCACCTCACTATTGGCCCAGGTGGACAGCAGTGTTGGAGGGAAAACTGCTGTAAATCACCCCTCGGGTAAAAACATAATCGGGTCTTTTTATCAGCCAAATGCAGTGCTGATAAATACAGATACCTTGAAAACTCTTCCGGCCCGGCAAATATCAACCGGTCTGGCTGAGGTAATAAAGTATGGAGTCATAGCTGATAGCACCTTTTTTTCCTATCTAGAGGACAATATTGAAAGGGTTTTTTCCTTTGACGACCCTGCCCTAAATCACATCATAGGCAAGTCCTGCAAGATAAAAGCAGACATAGTGGCGCAGGATGAAAAGGATAAGGGTATCAGGGCCGTATTAAATTATGGACATACGGTAGGACACGCTATAGAAGCCAAGACTGCCTTTACAAAATATACGCACGGCGAAGCGGTAGCAATTGGTATGGTTGCCGAAGCAGAGCTGGCAGTTCACTTAGGCCTTGTTGGCCGGGCTTATGTGGATAGCTTAAAGGGCTTGCTAGCCAAGGCAGACTTGCCTACCAGACTACCCAAATACGATATTTCAGTGCTCATGAATCATATGCAAAAGGACAAGAAAAATAAGAGGAACAGGATAGTATTTGTCCTGCCCACCAAGCCTGGCAGGGTAGAAATTTTTAATGAGATAGAATATGAAGCCATAACAAATTCTCTGCAGCTATCAATGATGCCCTGACCACTGACCCCTGACCTGGATAGAATATAGCTATGATAATAAAAAGATTTCACCCGTTTTATAATATAAATGGAGGTTAACCCTATGGTAATTGTAATGAAGCCTGGCGCATCTAATAAGGATATCAAAGGCGTAGAGAAGGCGCTTGGTAATTTAAAGCTTGGTGTACATATTTCACAAGGTTCGCAACGCACTATCATTGGCGTAATCGGTGACAAGCAGATTTTAAGCAATACACCCCTGGAGCTAATGACTGGTGTAGACAGAATAGTCCATATAGTTGAGCCCTACAAGCTGGTAGGCAGAGTGTTTAAGCCAGAAAACTCCGTACTTAACATTAAAGGTGTTGAAATAGGTGGCAAGCAAGTCTCCATCATGGCAGGACCCTGTGCAGTGGAGGGCGAAGACCAGATATTTTCTACCGCCCGCTACCTAAAGGACAGGGGGGTTGGTTTTTTAAGGGGCGGGGCATACAAGCCAAGGACCTCTCCCTATTCCTTCCAAGGCCTTGAGGAAGATGGCTTCAAGATTTTAGCCGCCGCTGGCAAAGAAACAGGCCTTTTGGTTGTTTCAGAGGTAATATCTACAGGCTCTCTAGAGCTTGCTGGAAAATACCTTGATATCGTCCAAATAGGTGCCCGCAACATGCAAAACTTTAACCTGCTCAAAGAAGTGGGTAAGATGAAGATCCCCGTATTGCTAAAGCGAGGCTTGTCAGCAACTATTGAAGAATGGCTCAATGCTGCAGAGTACATAATGAGTGAGGGTAACTACAATGTAATTCTTTGTGAAAGGGGTATCCGCACCTTTGAGACATATACCCGGAACACACTAGATTTGAGCTCTGTACCCATTGCCAAGGAATTGAGTCACCTTCCCATCATAGTTGACCCCAGTCATGGTACAGGCAATTGGAAACTTGTAACACCTATGAGCAGGGCAGCTATAGCGGCAGGTGCAGACGGACTAATGGTCGAAGTGCACCCAAACCCAGCCACAGCCTTATCTGATGGGCCACAATCCCTTAACTTTGACTCCTTCACATCCCTAATATCAGATATAAAAAGCATTGCTGAAATCCTAGGCAGGGAGCTTTGAGAAATGAAGATAAATAGGATAACAATAGCGGGCTTGGGTCTTATCGGAGGCTCACTTGCCAAAGCATTCCGGAGGACAAACCCTGACTTTTTCATTGCAGCTGTTGATACAAACAAGGACGATCTTGATGCTGCCGTAGCAGAGGGCATTATAGACCACTCCTCTACCGCCTTTGATCATGTAACAGTCAAGTCGCAGGTTGTTTTTCTATGTACTCCCCTTAAGACCCTACCAGCTTTACTTGAATCTCTTGCAGGCCTAGTGGCAGAGGGCACTATCATAACTGATACAGCTAGCGTTAAGGCCCCTATAATGAGGGCCGCAAAAGACCTACTACCTGAAGGTGTGCATTTTATTGGGGGACACCCCATGTCGGGCACTGAACAAAGCGGCTATGCCGCCTCCATAAGCCACCTATTTGAAAATGCATATTATATTATGAC
>DASRNC010000165.1:0-2306 GCA_035647595.1 Bacillota bacterium
TCTGATAAAATAAAGTTACCACACAATACAGAGGATCTAATCAATCGAGGGCTAGACACATAACATCCAAGGCTCTATGTAGTGGATGGCGGGAAAGGATTCTGTCCCAAACTCCGTAGAAATTGGAAATGACAGCTCCAAATAATTCTGATAGAATAAAGTTATCAACCAAATATAAAATCAGAATAACAAAGAGGAGCTGTCATAATGAAAGTATATCAAGAAAACAAGGAATCCGTCAATGGGAGCATTAAAATAATAGATAGCGAATTGCTATATGATAAAGCTCGATATGGTTTAATGGAACTCTCGATGTCGCTGGGCATAGAGGTCATGCGAATGATGTTTGAAGAGGATGTAGAGCAGCACGCAGGACCCAAGGGGAAACATAAAACTGAAGGGCGCACCGGCTATCGCCATGGCACTGAAAAGACCACAGTAGTAATGGGTGGCAAAAAAATAAGGGTGGATCGCCCAAGGGCCAGGGCTATTGATGGCAGTGGTGAATTGCCCTTGGAAACCCTAAATGCATTTCAATCAGAGGATCCACTTAATAAGGCGATCATGTCAAGGCTTCTATCGGGAGTAAGCACAAGAAAATATGCACACACAGTTGAGGGGGATGCCTTGGATACCGTATGCACAAGCAAGAGTGAGGTAAGTCGACGCTTTATTGAGGGCATGGACGGCCTGATGCAGGAGTTTTTTACGCGGAGGCTTGACCAGGACTATCCCGCTATAATGATCGATGGGCTAGAGCTTGGAGGGATGACTATAATAGCTGCTATGGGCATAGACAGTGATGGCAATAAGCGCATTCTAGGCATAGCCGAGGGTGGATCAGAAAATAATATTGTGGTTAAAGGCCTGCTTGAAGATTTGATAAATCGGGGATTGGATGCATCACGCCCAAGGCTTTATGTATTAGATGGCGGTAAAGCTCTTCACAAATTGTCAATGCTGTTTTATGTGTAATGCTTATTATGTTACTTTCAACTGTTTCAGTATTTGCAGCAAATGGAGAAAGCGTAACAGCGCATATATCAGCCTCAGAAAGATCTGCAACTAGCAATGCTATATGGAATTGTCAAAACAAACTAGAGCTTTATGGGAGCAATTACAGTACTTCATCGAATAGCTTATATGTTCAATGCTATGAACAAAGAAATCTTGCAGTTGATTTAAAGCAAAAACAAATGCTATTAGATAAAGGGAAAAACAAATCTATTATTTGGACATTAAGCGCTTATGATGAAGGTTCTAAAAACTATGTAAAGCTTAATCCAGAAGGAGCACTCAAAAAAGGATGTAACGGTAAGGGCACATTATACGACTAATCATAATTATCTGACATAGAAAATTTGGGCAAAGCCACAGGACTCGCCTATAGTTTTTTGTATGGGTGAGTCCTCTATTATGAAAGCAGGTGTCAGGGTGAACAAAATAAAAAGAACAGTCAAATATGAACTATTACAGATATTACGCCAAAAAATGTTCTATATTATTTTACCTATAAGTATGTTTTTTCTTTTTTTCTCCACTCAAAGGGGTCTTGCCGAAATTACTCTATCTGCGTATGTAGTACAAGTATTGGTTTTGGGATTTTTATTTATGGGCTATCAGGTAGGAATCAGGGACAAGAACCATGGATATGATCAGATCATAAAAAAGATGGATAATTCATTCTTAGAGAGCATTGGTAAAATAATTGCCTTATGGATTTATTGTAGCATGATCAACTTAGTAATAATACTGGAAGTTATCATCTTGGGCAAGATATATCAATCCCCATCATGGCTCATAATAGAGAGTATACAATACGTACTCTTATATTTCTTATTAAGTTCCATGATTTCTGCAATTTTAGGCATGCTAACATCAGTAATCATAAATAGTAAAGTAGCTTACTTTGTATTACTAGTAATAGGTGCAAGTGTTGGGCCTTTAGGGGTTGAAATTTTCCAGCAAATATGTGCACTATTAAATATAAATCCCATGTGGCTGAAATCTTTTTTTGTATGGATAAATTTAGGGCAATATGACCCCTATGTAGGGATGAACTATCTTTATGGTTTTGAAATAGAAAGCAAAAGATATATGCACCATATAGTGATCTTGTTGATAGTTTTGGCCTTATATTTTCTGGCGATTAAATTTAGAAAGCATGAAACGGCAAAATTAAAAAAAAGTGCTTCAAAGTCCTTGATTATTGTAATATTATTAATAGGGATTAGTACAACAATATACTTAAAAACAGCATTTCTATATAAATCGGGAACAACTGATGTATACGGGAAGGATATACA
>DASRNC010000166.1:0-2078 GCA_035647595.1 Bacillota bacterium
TACTAGGAATTATAGCTGAATACAACCCCTTCCATTTAGGGCACCTTTATCACTTAGAAGAGTCCAAAAAACTAATAAATCCAGATTATACCATAGCTGTAATGTCCGGTAATTTCACTCAACGGGGTGAGCCTGCCTTGATTGATAAATGGCTCCGGACTGAAGCAGCAATTCGCAGTGGTATTGATCTTATCATAGAGCTGCCAGCGGTTTACGCGACACAGACCGCAGAGATTTTTGCCTATGGTGGTGTGCAGCTTCTAAACCACACTGGCCTTGTTACTCACATGAGTTTTGGCAGTGAAGTTGGTAGCTTAGAGCCTTTAAAAACAATAGCCGACATCCTGCTAGCAGAGGATGATCAATTCAAGAGACTTTTAAGGGTTAGCTTAAAAAAAGGCCTGTCTTTTCCAGTCGCCAGGCAAGATGCTATCATAAAATCCCTGTCCCAATTAGGGCTAGCTCAAGGACAAGCTAAACAAATAAGTGAGATTGTATCAGGTTCCAACTCCATTCTCGCTATAGAATATTTAAAGGCCTTAAAGCGGACAAAGAGCCAGATAGAACCGCTTACAATAAGGCGAAAATCATCAGAATATAAGTCCATACAAATTCAAGAAGACATCTCCAGTGCAACCTCCATACGCAGGGAAATATATGATCACGGCTTGTCAAATATAGTCAAGGCTACTATGCCGACTAACTCCTATGGGGTATTGTCAAATGCCATCAAGTATAATAAGGGTCCTTCCAAAGTAAGTAAACTGGATAGCCTTGTATTAGGGCTGATTAGGCGCAGTGATTCTAAGGAAATATCCTCCTGGATGGATGTTGAAGAGGGTCTTGAAAACAGAATAAAAGCGTCTGCACACAAGGCTAGTAGTATCAGTGACTTACTTGAAATGATGCAAACCAAGCGTTATGTAAATACCCGTCTTAAGAGAATCCTTCTTAATGGCCTATTGAACCTAACAAATGAAAAGTTTACCAAGCTTAATTCTAGCATGGGCCCAAAATATTTGCGTATACTAGGCTTTTCCAAAAGGTCCCTCCCCCTCTTGAAAGAACTAAAAACATCCTCGCGAGTGCCAATAATAACAAAGCCAGCCCATTATACAAGGTATAACAAAGACCTTCAAGATATGTTTGCCTTTGACATACTTTCTACTGATATATATGCACTTGCATTAGAGGGCAAAGAACTCCGAACCGGTGGCAGAGACCTCACTCAAGGTCCGATTATCCTGTAGTTATTTCCTTTAACTTACCCAGCACATCCATTGCAGCAATTCTGCCAGCTTCAATCGTTTCTCCTACTTGATCAAAACCTAAGGGGTTTTCTAAGTTTATTTCTGGTATAACCATGACAGCATCCTTAATTGTGTTATTTTCTGCAATCTCTTTTTGCATAACATCAAATGATTGAATGATTATTTCTATTATATTGGTTGATGGACGATGGTCACCACGAGACCCCACATCAACGCCTATGATGAAGTCTGCCCCCATCTCACCTACAGTGCCTACTGGGATCCTCTCAAGAATGCCTCCATCTACAAGTACTTTATCGCCCTTATAGACTGGTTGGAATACTCCAGGGATTGAAATACTTGCCCTTACCGCTTGTGCAACATTTCCTTCTTTAATTATTACTCTTTCACCCTTTATCAGGTCTACAGCTGTTATAGCTAGCGGTATATCAAGGTCTTCAAAACTCTTGTTTCTAGTCATAAGTCTTATTAAATCTTCAAGCTTTTTACCCCGTATAAAGCCCTTTCTAGGAATGCCTATATCGTAGCATAGCTTTGCATCAAGATTCTGCGCTATACCCTCCATCATCTTTGGGCTTACTCCGGCAGCATATAAGGCACCGACAAGAGAGCCAATACTGCTTCCTGCTATGAAGTCCGGACGTACCCCCAGCTCTTCCATTACCTGCAGTACTCCTATATGGGCCATTCCTCTTGTTGCCCCGGCACCTAGTGCAAGCCCTATTTTCACCTTATCGTTCATACAACCACTTCCTTTGTAATACATATATTATTGACCTGCTAAGGTTATTGTACATTTTTATATAT
>DASRNC010000167.1:0-2624 GCA_035647595.1 Bacillota bacterium
GTCCTATACTTCTTTCATCTTCTTTGTCCATAGCTAGTTTAAGAGAAAGAGCTATCTTCCCCCATTGAGTGAAATAATGAAATGAAAAAACAAGCAAGAGGGTTTGCCTGCCACCCTCTTGCTTGCTTTAAAAATACTTAAAGTAATATTACTGGCTATTCAAAATATGTGCTATAATTTCTCTACTCTCTATTCATAGCGGTAGTACTCATTTATAATCTCATTATCAAAGGTGTAGATGATGTCTGCATTGGGGACCTCATATTCTTCTTGTACCTCACTATCCCCACCTTCCTCAATGAGCTTTTCTACTACACTATCAAACTCTTCACGGGTGATATTGTAACGCTTTACAAATGAAACTAAGAGCATTTCATCCCTGTGTTCTCCATAGTTCGTTTCTTCACTACTGTCTTCTGCCCACTCATAAAAGTCTTCTAACTCCTCTTCATCTAACAGCCCCCAAAATTTCCCTACCATCATGTAATATGCTATCCTATATTTGCGTTCAAAGTTATAGTCATCATTGTTTCGGTCTTCTAGTATTATTGACCCAGGCTGATACACAGGAAGCTCACCATAAACAGGGTGGATAGTTACAGCAGGGTTAGTACTCGGTGTTGGACTTGGGTCTATTGGGGGAGTGGGACTGATGCTAGGGCTAGGTGATTCATTTGCTGTTAAGTTGCTACAGCCATATAATAAACAGCAGGCACAAAGCAATATGGTTAACATAATAATATATCTTTTCATTGTGGACATCTCCTTCATTTATTTCTTGTATTTTTCCGAAGTGCTGTTATATTTATCTTCAACATACATAGTTGGTAGCTCATAATTTGGGTTCACTACATAAACTCCCCCTTCTTTTATAAACATAGGGTTCGGGTTTGTCGAACCATATCTTTTATCATCATCATTATATTCTTTAAGAGGATTATAGACTTGTCCATTATTATCACCCCACTGCAGTTGAAAATGAAGGTGGATTCCTGTACTGTCTCCAGTAGTTCCTGCTATCGCTATCTCATCCCCCGCCTTTACTTTTGCTCTATCTTGTGTTAGATATCCATTCTTTTTAATATGGAAGTATCTAGTCCAAAAGCTATTATCACCATTACTCTTAATTGTAACTGCATATCCAGTTGAAGCGCCATAGCTATGCTTCACTGTCCCCGATGTAGCTGCTATAATAGTCACGTTAGGATTGCGATTAGTTGGTATGTCTATACCACGATGAATACGTACTACACCATTTCTACTACGGAATCCCCAATAGCTTGTTATTGTATAATATCCAGGCAATGGCCATACTATACTGCCATTTGGTGTGGGTGTTGGCGTTGGTGTTGGCTTCGGCGTTGGTGTGAGCATAATATTATAGACAATAGTCATTCGTGGCCTTTGACTCTCAACAGAGTAGTCTGCTGAGTAAAATGCATTATAGTCATTTATTGATTCATTGTTATAGCGCATCACAATACCATAATTATTAGTTGTACCATTAGGGTTCTTCACGACGGAATCTTGTAAGCAATTATACCACTTTCTAATTGCAGTATTTGCGTAAAAGGAATAGTAGGTCCTGTTGTTATGGCCAATATTCGAGGCTAGCAGAGTATTTGCACTAGGCATGTTTGACCATTTTATTGTAGATGAGGACCAATTGGCACCAACCAGATAAGCATTTGCAGTATTTGCTGTACTCGTACCTGATGTTATATTGACCCTGTGCGTAGTCTGGTATATTTGCGCATTCATGGGTAGTAAGGGCATCTCGGCATATCGTATATAGGCGCGTGCCCTAGTTCCGGATCTGCGACCAATATATAGTCTATCTAGATTATAATTTTGTACACCCTTGCCTTCTGAGACGTAATTGTCTATGATATTCGAACGGGCTCTGCTAGTTGTAACAGTTGGATCAATTGTTACTGGATATACTCTCTCCGAATCATTTAACCACTGAGCATCTGGTGTCATACTTATGGTAAACTTACCACTACCTTCATCTTTTAACTCAACAGCAATATCCTCCGACAGTTTGCCTGCACTGTCAAACATATAGGGTGACCACATAGTAAAAACTACTTTGCCTCCATTTGAAAATTCTACCTGCTTATCTTCTAGCAAACGAGCAGTTAAATTATCAGTTTGTACATTGACTATATAAGCGGTAATATCCTGAGGTGCATTAAGTATAATGTTTTCCTTCACCTGGCTAGGTAGTACAAGATACTCTAAATCTACTCCACCTTCTAATACATCATTATAGCGTATTGTTGACGTAGATTTGTCTGCCAAAGTCTGAATTTCCTCTTCAGTCAGTGTTGATAAATCTGACTTACATATTACTGCCTCAGCTCGCCGTAGCCCTTCTCTTTTTTGCTTTCCTCCAGATAGAGCTTGACCTTTTTCTCCCTTCTCTTGTCGGATAACCTTTAGTCCCCATGAAATACTGTTACCATCGCATTCCATTGATACGAGGTCATCCTCAAGTGTTTTTGAAAAACTTATTTCATTAATAGGGTTCCTTGCCCGATACCTAACTTTACCATTTTTATCGGTAGTAGCTATTAAGGTATTGTCTACTTCCTCCCATTTCTCATTGACCTTTTTATGGA
>DASRNC010000168.1:0-2319 GCA_035647595.1 Bacillota bacterium
GAACAGTTTAATATAATTTCTCCAAGCCGAATGGTAGCCAAGCGCTTTTTCAAAAGCAAGCTATCCATCATAGGGCTGATTATGATTATTTTCGTCTTTCTATTTTCCTTTGTAGGACCATTATTTATAAATGCGACCTGGGGTTATGGTGAAACAGAGGTATTTAGAGTAGAACGTACTGCAGAAATGGTCACCATAGCTCAGTTTACTGGGCCAGATGGTAATCAATATGACTATTACGATAAATCCCAGACAAATGTATCCTTTAAAGCACCGCCCTCGTCTACGCATTGGCTTGGTACGGATACTAATGGTTTCGATGTATTTACCCGATTGATGTACGGAGGTCGTATTTCATTAGCGATTTCGTTTATTGTAATATTTTTAGAAACCCTTATAGGAGTTTTTTTAGGAGGCCTAGCAGGCTATTTCGGAAAGTGGGTAGACCAGCTGATCATGAGAATAGTCGATATATTCTCCAGTCTACCAGGGCTACCTATTCTCCTCATACTGTCAGCCACTATTGCTTCAATCGAAAGCATACCAGCTGAACACAGAATATATTACCTGATGGCTTTTATAACCCTAATGGGTTGGACTGGTGTAGCGCGAATAGTTAGGGGACAAATACTAATGCTAAGAGAGCAGGAATATATGATGGCTGCTGAGACCACAGGTGTAAGAGCTATAAACAAGATTTTTAGGCACCTTGTGCCAAACGCCATGCCTCAGCTTATAGTAACTGCAACCCTCGGACTAGGTGGAGTTATCCTATACGAATCCACCCTATCCTATCTGGGCTTAGGTGTTCCTTTTCCTAGAGCAGCTTGGGGATCAATGATAGCGTTAGCAGACCCTTCAACGGGACAAGAGATATTAGCCAATTACCCAAATATGTGGGTCCCAGCTGGTATCCTAATTGTAATTACTGTTTTAGGTTTCAGTTTTATAGGCGACGGTCTTAGGGACGCATTTGACCCTAGAATGAAAAGGTAGGTGAGATAGTGGGAATTTTTAAAAAAAGAAAAGCAGGTAAAGTAACAGATACAGACAATACAATGTACCTTTCAGTCCAAGAAGAGCGACAAATAGCTAGAGAAAACGCGAAGATTATTAAAGAATTAGAGAGGGAAAAAAACAGGAAAAATGTTCGTGAAGAAGAATACCTGACTCAGATGAAAGACCCTTCGAATGTCGTTGAATTTGACAATCTTCACACTTATTTTTTCACTGATGTTGGTACCGTGAAGGCTGTAAATGGAGTTAGCTTTAATATACCAAAGGGCAAAATAGTCGGTGTTGTTGGCGAATCGGGATGTGGTAAGTCTGTAACCAGTTTATCACTGATGCAGCTTGTACAAGGACCCCAAGGCCAGATTGTAGAAGGTAATATACGTTATCAGGACAACGAAGGAAAATGTTATGACATAACAAAAATGCCAATGGACAGGATGTTACAAATCCGCGGCAAGGATATAGCTATGATATTCCAGGAGCCTATGACCAGCCTGAACCCTGTTTTCAAGATAGGATATCAAATGGATGAGGTTGTTCTTTTGCATGTGGAGAATGCTACTGCAGCATCAGCTAAGGCAAAATCAATTGAAATGCTTAAGCTTGTAGGTATAGCTATGCCAGAGAAAATATATACAAGCTTTCCCCACGAACTTTCAGGTGGAATGCGGCAGAGAGTTATGATAGCAATGGCACTTTCCTGTGATCCAAGACTTGTAATTGCTGATGAACCTACAACTGCTCTAGACGTTACTATCCAGGCTCAAATACTAGAGCTCCTACAAGAAGTTAAGGAAAAAATAGATGGAAGTATAATGCTCATAACTCATGACCTTGGTGTAATAGCAGAGATGGCAGATGAAGTAGTAGTCATGTACGCAGGTAGAATAATTGAAAAGGGTTCCGTCAGGGAAATATTTCATAGCCCAAAGCACCCATACACAAGAGGGCTAATGAAATCAAAACCAGGTGGTAAAGATACAGAAGAACGATTATATAGCATAAAGGGACAGGTACCGAACCCAATAAATATGCCAAACCACTGTTACTTCTTTAATAGGTGTGATAAGGCAATGAAAATATGCTCTAAAAAGTATCCAAAAACAATAGGCTTTACAGAAACACATTCGACAGCTTGTCACCTATACTATGGTGAGGGCAAAGAAGAGCAGAACAAAGGAAAGGAGTAGTGGTAGATACATGGCAACTGAAATAAATGAAGTAACTAATAACAATGATGATATCTTAATAGTGAATAATCTTAAGAAGTACTACCCAATCTCCAATATTTCTTTTGGTAAAAGG
>DASRNC010000169.1:0-2871 GCA_035647595.1 Bacillota bacterium
ATAATATTCAGTCAGTAGTAATTAAGTTATTAAGGAAAAAGGGATACACTCTATCAGTGGCAGAATCTTGTACTGGTGGCCATATTAGCGACATGCTAACTGGAATTGCAGGAGCATCGGAGGTTTTTATGGAGGGCCTTATTACATATAGCAATGAATCCAAAATAAAGAGGCTCAAGGTCAAAAAGGATACAATAAAGCAATATGGAGCAGTTAGCGAACAGACAGCGAGAGAAATGGCAGAGGGGGCACGACGGACTCTAAACACAGATATAGGCATTTCGGTGACAGGAATAGCCGGACCTGGTGGAGCTACCAAGGAAAAACCTATTGGCTTAGTATACATAGCAATCGCAAAGCATGACAAGGTGCTAGTTAAAGAGTGTCGCTTTACAGGCAATAGATCAACGATTAAGCATAATTCATCCTGTGAAATCCTAAACTTATTGAGGCTTGCGCTATTAAAATAAGCCGTGCAATATAATTTCAAAAACTAACAAAATTAGCTAATTAAACAGTTGACAACAAAAAAATATGGTGTATAATCATATTAGAACTGATGTTCTAATATGATTATCATACATAATAAATGACACAAAAAATTATAATAGAAAAGGTAGGTGAGAACCTGATTAAATATCAGGGGTTTGGTATGGACAAGAAAAAAGCATTGGAAATGGCCATGACCCAGATTGAAAAGCAATTTGGCAAAGGCTCTATAATGAAGCTAGGCGAATCTCCACATTTTAATATTGAAACAATCAATACAGGCTCAATAGAATTAGATATGGCGCTTGGTGTCGGAGGTATTCCAAGAGGACGTGTTACAGAGATCTATGGACCTGAATCATCAGGTAAAACGACAGTTGCACTGCATGTTATTGCAGAGGCTCAAAAAGCAGGAGGCACTGCAGCCTTCGTGGATGCAGAGCACGCATTAGACCCTATATATGCCGGCAAGTTAGGAGTAAATATAGACGACTTGCTTGTATCACAGCCAGATACGGGGGAGCAGGCTCTTGAGATTACAGAAGCCTTAGTACGTAGTAGTGCAGTTGATATTATTGTTATAGACTCTGTTGCTGCTTTGGTTCCTAGAGCCGAGATCGAAGGTGAAATGGGAGATTCTCATGTAGGACTTCAAGCTAGAATGATGTCCCAAGCATTGAGAAAATTATCTGGGGCAATTAACAAGTCCAAGACAGCCGCAATATTTATTAACCAGTTAAGAGAAAAAATTGGCATTATGTTTGGTAATCCAGAGACTACTCCAGGTGGTAGAGCATTAAAATTCTATTCATCTATTAGGCTTGATGTCCGAAGAATAGAAACCCTAAAGCAGGGGACGCAGATGGTAGGAAATAGAACGAGGGTAAGGGTAGTTAAGAACAAAGTAGCCCCTCCTTTTAAACAAGCCGAATTTGATATTATTTATGGCGAAGGTATTTCACGAGAAGGATCAATACTAGATATAGCGTCCGATAATGATATCATTAACAAGAGCGGAGCATGGTATTCATATGGTGACACCCGTATTGGGCAAGGAAGAGAGAATGCTCGTCAGTATCTTAAAGCCAATCCAGAAATAGCACAAGAAATTGAAGACCGTGTAAGAAAAGAAGTGCTTTATATAGAACCTGATATAGAGGACAAGGCGAAAGATTAGCAAAAGGCCCCGTAAGGGGTTTTTTTTTAAGGCTTAGCCTAGGTTACAATTATCCTTGACACTTATGTAAAAAAGATATAAAATATATTTAACTTTAGTATTATTTTAATTCAGCTATGGAATTAGTGTAAAGACTAAATAACTATTACACGAACCGAGTTTGAGTACTTTACTCGGTTTATTGTTTGTAGAGAAAAACAGAGCAATTGAGAAAAATGAGGAGGTGTACCTTATTAATCCACTACTACGAGCTGTAATTGTGCTGGTAGTAGCCATTGGAGGTATAGTCTTCGGGTACTATTATCGAAAGCGGATTGCAGAAGGGAAGATTTCCAATGCAGAAGACGCCGCTAAGAGGATTGTAGAAGAAGCTGAAAAGCAAGCCGAGGCAACTAAGCGCGAAGCCCTGTTAGAAGCGAAAGAAGAAATACACAAACTGCGAAGTGATATTGACAGAGAGAGCCGTGAGAGGCGAAATGAGTCTCAAAGAATTGAGAGAAGACTGCAACAAAAGGAAGAAAACCTCGATAAAAAGTCGGAATCCTTAGATTCTAGAGAAGAAGCTATCACTAGAAAACAAAAGCAACTGCAAAAAACTCAAGGGCAGATTGATATGCTATATAACAAGCAACTCAATGAGCTAGAGAGGATTTCTGGATTTACTATAGAACAAGCTAAGCAACATTTGATAGCGAGTGTAGAGAAGGAAATCACGCACGAGGTAGCAGTAAAATACCGTGAAATAGATGCTAGGTACAAGGAAGAAGCTGAAAAGCAGGCTAGGAAGACAATAGCATTATCAATACAGAAATTTGCAGCCGACCATGTTGCAGAGTCAACAGTTTCAGTAGTTGCTTTACCTAATGACGAGATGAAGGGAAGGATTATTGGCCGAGAGGGTAGAAATATACGTACCTTAGAGACTGCCACAGGCATTGATCTTATTATTGATGACACTCCTGAAGCAGTGATATTATCCGGTTTTGATCCGATAAGACGAGAAATCGCAAGAATTGCGCTAGAAAAGTTAATTGTAGATGGTAGGATACATCCCGCACGTATCGAAGAAATGGTAGAGAAAGCAAGAAAAGAAGTTGATACCCAGATACGCGATGTCGGTGAGCAAGCAGTATTTGATATTGGTTTGCATGGAGTACATCCAGAGATGGTTAAATTACTTGGTAGGTTAAAGTATAGAACCAGCT
>DASRNC010000170.1:0-9684 GCA_035647595.1 Bacillota bacterium
ATAATACATTTGTCACTAGTCTTGCCTAGATATTCGCCAAAATCTAACTTTTCTGTTGATTCCACTAAGATAGAACCATAGCTGTAGCTAAAGAGGTCTTGTTCGCTTAACTCAAGCTCATAACCAACCCTGTTGCCAAAGCTCATCTTAGCTATTGCTTCAGCCACACCACCAAATCCAATAGCATAAGCACTCACTATCTCCTTATTTAATATAGAGTCATGTACCTTTTGAAAGTTATCCTTTAATTCTCCTATATTAGGACAATAGTTGGTATGGGAATGGTGCTTGATTAGATAAACATAATTACCCGCTTTTTTAAACTCTGTAGAAATAACCTGCCTGGCATCCACTGTTGTAATGCCGAAGGCCATTAGCATTGGTGGTACATTGAGATCCTTGAATGTGCCTGACATAGAGTCTTTACCGCCAATGGATGGCAACTTGAGCCCATTTTGAATCTTGATAGCACCAAGTAATGATGCAAAAGGCAATCCCCAGCTATAATCGTCAGTCATCCTTTGGAAATATTCCTGGTAAGAAAATCTCATGGATTTATAATCTGCACCTGCTGCAACTATCTTGGCAACGGCTTCAATCACTGCATACTGGCTACCATGATAGGGGCTCCATTTTGTTATCTCAGGATTATAGCCATAAGCCATAATAGAAGCTAAATTCGTTTTGCCACTCGTAGGAAGTTTTTGGACAGAAACCTGTGTCTCAGAGGCAAGGTAGCGTCCGCCAAAGGGCATCAATACAGTAGATGCTCCTATTGTGGAATCAAACATTTCTATAAGCCCCTTTTGGGAAAGTACATTTTTGTCTGACAGATTGTTTTCAAGTCTCTCTTTAAGGCTTTTGCCAGGGATGTCTCTTGCAAAAGGATCCTTGTTGTCTATCCCACCTACTACTACATTTGTATGGCGTTTTGCGCCTGAGCTGTCTATAAAGGAGCGTTTTAGATTTACACATTCTCTGCCATGGTAAAGCATCCTTAACTCACCTGTATCTGTGACGTCTGCCACATGTACTACCTCAATATTTTCATCATGACAGTAGCCTATAAATTCATCCTTGTCCTGTGCTTCTATAACAACAGCCATCCGCTCCTGTGACTCAGAAATGGCCAGCTCTGTTTCGTTTAGGCCTTTATACTTTACCTTAATCCTATCCAAGTAAATATCCAAGCTGTCAGCAAGCTCTCCAATAGCGACAGACACACCGCCCGCACCAAAGTCATTTGATTTCTTGATTAGCTTGGTTGTATCAGGTTTTCTAAATAAACGTTGAATCTTTCTCTCCTCGGGCGCATTGCCTTTTTGAACTTCGCTTGAGCACTCTACTATGGAATGTTGGTCTTGTTCCCTTGAAGAGCCGGTAGCACCACCTATACCATCTCGCCCTGTACGCCCACCCAGCATTAAAATTATATCTCCAGCCTTTGGATCTTCCCTAATAATGTTGTCATATTTTACAGCACCGACTACAGCCCCTACCTCAAGACGCTTAGCTACATAAGCATCATTATATATTTCTCTAACATGCGTTGCAGGCACTCCTACTTGGTTGCCATAGCTTGAATAGCCCTGGGCAGCCTTAGTGGAAATTATATGCTGGGGCAACTTCCCTTCTAATGTTTCCTCTACACCCTCAAATATGTTGCCTGCACCCGTGACTCGCATTGCCTGGTATACATAGCTTCTCCCGGAAAGCGGGTCTCGTATTGCTCCACCCAGGCATGTCGAAGCTCCGCCCAAGGGTTCGATCTCCGTTGGATGGTTATGGGTCTCATTTTTAAATTGTAACAACCACTTCTCTTGCTTGCCATCTACGGGTACATTAACAAAGATAGAGCAAGCATTGTCTTCATTGGATACCTCCAAATCATCTAAATACCCATGCTTGCGCAAGTACTTTGCACCAATGCAAGCCATGTCCATTAAGGTGATATCTCCTATTTCCTTGTCTAGGCCCACCCTCATTTTTTTGTAGAGCTCTAGGGCTTCATCCAATTCATTCTTTATAAAGCTTTCTTCTATTGTAATAGAGGCTATTACTGTATTAAATGTAGTGTGCCTGCAATGGTCGGACCAATAAGTATCAAGAATACGTAACTCAGTTTCATTAGGATCCCTAGCCTCGTCCTTGTAGTAGTCCTGTATACCTTGTATATCAGCCTCATTCATAGCCAGCCCCATTGAATCCATTAGGTTTGCCAAGCCTTTGCTATCCAGTGCCCTAAATCCCTCAAGTAACTTTACAGCTACCGGCCTTGCATTGTCACTGAATTCCAAAACATTTAGGTCCTTTTCTCTGCTCTCCACCTTATTGATATAATATCCTTTGATTTTAGTGAGATCTGCCTCGCTAATATCATCGTCAAATATTAAGAGTCTCGCGTTTTTAATGTGGATATCACAGGTAGGATCTATTAGCTTGACACAGTCTATAGCAGATGCTGCCCTCTGATCAAATTGCCCTGGCAAATATTCTACAGCCAGGTAGGCCTTGCTGGCCAAATCAAATTTCTCATATAAGACATCTGTTCGAATGTCTCCAAAGACTTTGTACTTTGTCTTTTTCAAGAGCTCATGCGTAAAATTGAACAGGTCATAAATATTTAGCAGTCTCAATGATTTTAAGTCTAGGCCCAGCTTATTGTTAAAATCATCCTTGAGGTTCGTTACTTCTGTTTGAAAATCAGCTTTTTTTTCGACATATATACGATAATCCACTTTTCTACCTCACCCTATTTTTTAATTGTTTAAGTAAAGCTTTATTCTACATTTCAATTTTAAAATTCTATCTCTCGTATGGCCTTCTCCTGCTCTTTTCTAAATTCTTGTAGCTTTTTATCCAGTTCAGTATTTCCCACTGCTAATATGGATATTGAATAGAGGGCGGCGTTTTTTGCACCATCTATGGCCATTGTTGCAACTGGAATACCGCTAGGCATCTGGGCTATTGATAATAAGGAATCCAGTCCCTTTAATGCTTTGCTCTTAATTGGTATGCCAATTACTGGCACAGTAGTAAATGCAGCTATGACTCCCGGGAGATGGGCGGCACCCCCAGCACCTGCAATAAAGACCTTTACTCCCCTACTTACTGCCTTCTTTACATAGTTTGTAAGTAAGCCTGGAGTACGATGCGCCGATATAACTTTTTTTTCATAGGAAATCCCAAAGGTTTCTAGGACATCGCATGCCTGTTTCATAACACTATAGTCACTAATAGAACCCATAATAACGCTAACTTGTATCATAAAAAGCCTCCTTAAAAAATAAAAAAACAGCGGCAATAAGCCTCTGTTTAATAGTATAATAAACCCATATAGCATGGGCTTGAAAAATATTTAGTTTTAGCTGAGTAAAAACCTTTCATCTTACTTACCTCTTATCTATTGTTTCTTTTATATTGGTAAGCGATAAAAGGATAATTGAGGCCTGTCAATCACATCAAACTCTTGTGCTAGTAATAATATGCAAGGAGAGTTTAATAAACAATAATGCTTACCACCCTTATTGAATCTTGTGATAAGCAGAAAAAGACCCATTAACTATTATTTCTTGTAGTCTCTAAATTTACGGTTTAGAGGTAGAAACTCGCTTACCAATTAAAGCTATTATACAAGAACATAAACACTATTTAATTTCAACTATATGATAACATAATGTATACTGCATTACCAGTACTAATTTACCTATTACGTTCCAACTCAAGCTAATAATAGAGATACCATCTATGGTAAATAGGGCAGCGGTAGAAGCACGCTGCACCTACCGCCGGAAATTTTCCCTGTATTTTACTAGAGTCTTTAATCACTCGATATAGTCTGCAAGGAATTGTGCAAATTCTCTACCGACTTCATGTCGTGATATAAAACCGAGATCAATATAATAAACAGTATCAAAATATATACCTTCTTGATTGTATAATCTAATTACTATACTGTTAGCTAGTGCATTTCTAGAACGTCCTTGGCTAGGAGTTGTATGATCGACACTTCCCTCACCCATATCCACATAGTGTTCATCCCTGGGCAATGGTTCGTCATGCACTGCTGTATCTGGATCTGTTAGGTGTTCATCACTTGGTAATGCATCTTCATAAACAGGAGTATCTGGGTTTACACGTAAATTCGGTGCAGGTCCATCAATTCCAAACTCAGCAGGCTCATCAGGAATATCAATATCATAATATGACTGTTCAAGATCGCCTTCATAATTGTCTCTTCTGTTCTCAATATCTTCTTTGTCATAGTTAAATAGTTTATCAAAATATTTGTCGCTAGAGTTTACTAATACGGAATAATAAGAGTAAAAGGCTTCTATTTCATTTTGATCTCTTATCTCACCGCTAACATCAAGCTGCCCCTGCATTCTGCTTTGCTCTGAATAATCGATAAACTGGATCTTTGCTATATCTCTAGCATTATTTATACCGTAAAGTTTTAAGTATTCTATGGCATCCTCATCTTGGTTATTGGTATAGCTCTCAAAGTTAAAGAAGGTGTATAGCTTGTACTCATCATTCTGCCGTACAGCAACCACGGCTTCAGCTCCCGCAGGCAAGTAAGCATAAACCCCACTTCCTAGCAAGCTATCATCTGGAGTGTCACTAATAACTGCGATTTTCTCTCCTATATCATCACCGTTTATTTCATCTTTGATGTTAAACTCCTTCTTAAGCTCATCATTCATTATCGTATAGTACTTATCATCTATAGTGAATTGATTGGTAATTGGTAGCGCTGCATATTCACTTTCTCCAACAGCATCCCTTTCAGCACCAACCCCAGGTGTTTCAGACTCATTATTGGGTAAATATCCTTTTATTGCTACCCCTCCTGCGAGTATTAACACTAGGGCTACTATAGGTATTACTCTCTTAAATCTAAGGCCTCTCATAATATTAGCCTTTCTTTTATTTTTTCTATGCTTTAAAACTCCATCCAACATAATTTGCTGAGTATGGTCGTCCGGCTGAATTTTATCAAAGGACCTTCTTATATCATTCTTATTCACCTAATATCACCTTCCATATCCATTCGTAGTAATTTTCTACCAGTAAACAAGTGACCCCTAATAGTTGAGGCCTTCTTTTTTAGTATCTCTCCTATCTCAACCGTTGAGTACCCCTCATAATAATACATATATATCGCCGTCTTGTATTTAGGGGGAAGTGCTAAAACTTTTTCCAAGGTATCATCAATGTCGAAGGGTTCTTCCACTGCCAGCTTTGCCACTTTATTTATAGATACTGTTTTATTCCACCGGTTCCGAAAGTGGTCCTTGCATGTATTTATGGCTGTTCTAATAAGCCAAGCCTTCTCATGTTCCTCATTTTCAAAGTCTATCTTATTCTTCATAAGCTTGATAAACGTACTTTGAACCATATCTTCGGTGTCATGTTTGTTTTTGATATACATAAAGCAAACACGATAAACAGTTTTTACATGGCGTCTATATATGCATGACAGCTCCTCATCCGTACGCAATAAAGAGCTTTTCACTATTTTCTTCCCCCTTTCACTTATAATACGATTGTAAACAAGAAAACGTTGACTGGTATTTATTGGCGCTATGAAAGATAATAAGTTGGTGTGAAGTATCAAGGAATAGACAAAAAAAGAGTGGATGCCTCCACTCTCCCTAATGCTTGACCTTATCGGCTCCCTGGCTTGTCGATTCCAATGCCCTGCTGGCAAAGAGGACATGCCTCAGGTTGATAAGTAGCAACCTCCATTTCAAGTAAACTATAAAAAGGTATACCAAAGTCAGCTTTGCCATTGCTACGGTCTACCAAGCAAGCAACGCCTATTAACTCACATCCAGCTACCTTAACAATCTCTAGTACTTCCTTTACTGAGCCACCTGTAGTCACCACATCCTCGGCTATCAAGACCTTTTCACCAGCCTTTAGTTGGAAGCCTCGCCGCAGTGTCATTTCACTGTTTTGCCGTTCAGCGAAAATGGACCTACATCCTAAGCTAGCTGCCAACTCGTAGCCCATACAGATACCGCCGATGGCCGGCGCTACCACTGTATCAACCTTTGTAGGCAGCTTTTCCTTTAAAACAGATACCAGTACTCCCGCATGCTTGGGTTGCTCGAATACTGCTGCGCATTGCATATATTGTTGGCTATGTAGTCCAGATGTTAGCTTAAAATGTCCCTGCTTCAGGACACCGATTTTCTTCATATAATCTATAATCTGCTCTCTCGTCATTTGTGTGCTGCCTCCATTTCTTCTATTATTTTCTCTAGTGCACCCCTTCTATCCGATGAAGCCATAATAGGCCGGCCTACCACCAGATAATCACTGCCTACCCCTATTGCTTCTCCTGGAGTCATGACGCGCTTTTGGTCCTGTATCTCTCCATCTACTGGACGTACGCCAGGGGTAACAGCCACAAATTGGGAGCCTAGCTCTTTCTTCAAGTGTTTAACCTCCTGAGGTGAACATACTACTCCAGCCAAACCTGCCTCCTGGGCAAGCTTAGCATAGCTAAGCACGCTTTCCTCAACTGAGCCTGGAATACCAAGCTGAGTATTTAATACATCCTGGTCAGTGCTGGTTAGCTGGGTCACTCCAATTAGGAGTGTATCTCCCTCTAGAGCTTGGAATGCCTGACTCATCATCTCCAAGCCTCCGCCACAATGCACATTTAACATATCACAACCCAACCTACTCAGCACTCCAATTGCTCTCTTGGCTGTATTAGGAATGTCATGGACCTTTAGGTCTAGAAATATCTTTAAACCCAAGTCCTTAAGCCTAGCTATAAAGCCCGGGCCACTACTGTAAAATAACTCCATGCCAACCTTGACAAAGCGCAGGGAAGGACCTAAATCCTTTACTGCCTGAAGTGCCTCCTCCTGGGAGTCAAGATCCAAGGCTACAATCAATCGTTCATTCATCATAAAGCACACCCCCGTATTTCTGCTAAATTCTTAATACCCTTTCTACCCATATATTCATCCAAGCCAGCAACTATTTCTGGAATAGCCATAGGATTGGTAAAATTGGCTGTCCCCACTTGAACTGCTGTCGCCCCTGCCATTATATATTCAATAAGGTCCTCTGCTGAGTAAATCCCACCAATACCTAAGATGGGGATCTTTACTTGCTTTGCAACCTCATACACCATTCGAATGCCCACGGACTTTATGGCAGGTCCAGACAAGCCACCTACAGCCCTCGCTAGCACTGGGCGTCCAGTATTTATATCAATCTTCATTCCCAGCAATGTATTGATCAGGCTAAGTCCGTCCGCTCCAGAAGCTTGTGCTGCAAGAGCAATTTCCCCAATGTCTCTTACATTTGGAGATAACTTTACTATCAAGGGTAGGGTACATACCCTTCTCACGGCCTCTAATAGGCCTGTTAGAACCTTGATATCTGCGCCAAAGCTAAGTCCGCCATGTTCCACGTTAGGGCATGATACATTAAGTTCAATAGCATGGGCTAGATTTGATTTACATATTCTATCTACTACAATGCAGTACTCCTCTATAGTTTCCCCAGCAACATTTACTATAATAGGTATATCATAGCTCTGTAACCATGGTAGCTCCTCGCTAATGACCTTTTCCATGCCTGGATTAGCCAAGCCAATAGAGTTTAGCATTCCACCCCATACCTCAGCTACACGTGGTGTCGGGTTTCCTAATCTGGCTTGCTGGGTGGTAGCCTTTACAACAATTGCACCGAGCTTGTTTAACTCATAGTATTTTGCATATTCTTTTCCAAAACCAAAACAACCAGAGGCAGGCATAACCGGATTTTTTAGCTTAAGACCTAAAAAGTCAATGCTCATATCTGGTCTCATTATAGGGCCACCTCCTGCCAAGGAATTACTGGGCCATCTACACAAATGCGCTTGGACACTTGACCAGCAGTTTTACATGTACAGCCATGGCATGCCCCCACTCCGCAAGCCATTCGCTCTTCAAGTGAAGCCCCTCCTCCGATTTTCATATTCTGGATGATTTCCTTAACTGCCCTGAGCATAGCAACCGGACCACAGGCATAGATATTGTCCCATGTGTTCTCGTCTTCAGATAACTGGGAAATAATGCCCTGGGTAACAAAGCCTCTGCTACCTCTTTGTCCATCCTCTGTAAACACCCTCACATCTGCTAGGCTGGCAAAGCGTTCCAACCAAAAAACATCTGCCGATGTGCGAAAGCCGAGGAAAACATCAACTTGTTCACTCTTGCCTACTAGTTGTTTAGTCAATTCATAGAGTGGTGGGGTCCCAATGCCACCCCCTACAACCAGTGAACGCCTACTCTTTTGCGTAATAAAACCATTCCCTATCGGGCCAAGTATATCTAATGCCGCCCCTGCCCTTTGTAAGGCTAACCATTTTGTACCCTCACCCACGATCTTGTATACAACGGTTAAAAGGCTTTTTTCTGGGTCTACTTCAGCGATGCTGATTGGTCGACGCAGTAGGTGGTCATATCCTTCCCCAACCCGTATATGGATAAATTGACCGGGCTCTACCTTATCATATGGGAAATTACCTGTAATATCCATTTGCCATATACCCTTGACTAGCTCGTAATTCCTTATTATTTCTACCTTCAAGTCTTCCCTCCTAACCTCGTAATGGTTCCAACCAAGGCTCTCTATCCTCCACGACCTGTATATAGGCTTTGACCGTATCTAGCGATGTGAGACAAAGAATGCCACGTTCCACTGCTTCACGGCGGATACGGAAACCATCTCGCTGCGGCTGCTTGCCTTGTGTAATGGTATTAACTACTATATCAAGGTCTCCATTGCTTAGTAAATCTAGTATATCTGGGCTCTCCGTTAGCTTTAAAACCTCCCTGCACCCTATCCCAATATCCCTAAGTGCAGCGGCAGTGCCTGCTGTGGCTGTTAAATCAAATCCTAGGCTTATCATCCTGTGACCGATATCAGCTAGCTCATCCTTGTCTCGGTCTGCCACTGTAATAAAGGCCTTTTTGTTTTTAGGCATTTTAACCTTTGCTGACACAAAGCCCTTGTATAGGGCCTTGGCTAAGTTCCTATCACGGCCCATGACCTCTCCCGTTGACTTCATCTCTGGTCCTAGAGTTATTTCAGTTCCAACTAGCTTGGCAGAAGAGAAGACTGGGACCTTTACCGATACTATCGAATTATCAGTGGTAGCCACACCCACAAACCCCAATTCCTTCAGTGACTTTTTTAGGGAAACCTGGGTGGCCAATTCAGCCAAGGAGATCCCTGTCACCTTGCTTAAGAAGGGGACTGTTCTAGACGAGCGCGGATTGACCTCTAAAACGTATACTTTATTGTCTACGATGACAAATTGAATGTTCAAGAAACCTTTGACTTTGTAATGGCGGGCAATTTTTTTTGTGTATTCATAGATCGCATCTATATATTTCTTTGATATGGATAGTGATGGGAATACAGCAATTGAATCACCAGAATGTACACCTGCTCTTTCAAGGTGCTCCATTATTCCTGGGATATATACATCCTCACCATCACTGACTGCATCTACCTCCACCTCAACACCAGCTAAATAGCTGTCCATAAGTAGAGGCCACCCCCTATCCTGGTCTGCCTCATTTAGATAATTTTCCAAGCCATCTTTGTTACTTATTACCTCCATGCCACGGCCGCCCAATACGTAGGATGGACGTACAACAATGGGAT
>DASRNC010000171.1:0-6927 GCA_035647595.1 Bacillota bacterium
GGCAGTGGAGAAGGGAATGGCAGTGGAGAAGGGAATGGCAGTGGAGAAGGGAATGGCAGTGGAGAAGGTAATGGCAGTGGAGAAGGTAGTGGCAGTGGTCAGGGCCCCGGTATTGGTAGTGGGACCACAGGCATAGAACAGATTTACGACCCAAGTCGTTTAGGGGACGGGGGAGAGATTTCGCATGTACCCGGACAAGAGACAGGACAGGGGCAGATAGATACTGAGGGCAACATAGGTATTGGCCAGCTTGATGGCTATATACCATATCGCGAAGTGGTATCTGAATATGAGTCAGAGGCTATTTCAAGCATGAATCGTCGGGCTTTGCCTCTTAGTGTAGAGACTCTGGTCAGAGAATATTTCACTTCGCTTGATGAATAATGGAGGTTGGGCATGGAAGAGAAAATAGAGGATAGGATAAGGGGTTTTAAGGATACAGTCCTGGCAATCGAACAGGAGATTTCAAAGGAAATGATAGGTCTTAAGGATATTGTTCGCCACGTTCTGACAGCAGTTATTTCAGGCGGCAACGTCCTCTTAGAGGGTGTACCGGGACTTGGCAAGACCAGGCTTGTTAAAACACTTGCCAATGTAATGGACCTAGACTTCAAGCGTATCCAGTTTACGCCTGACCTTATGCCCTCGGACATAATAGGTACTAATATTCTAGTAAAGGATGAGCAGGGCAATAGTGTCTTTAGCTTTCAGGAGGGTCCGGTATTTAGCAACCTAGTACTGGCGGATGAGATCAACCGTGCCACCCCCAAGACTCAAAGTGCACTACTAGAGGTAATGCAGGAGCATGCTGTTACCGTTGCAGGTCTTACCAGGCAGCTGCCAGAGCCATATTTTGTACTGGCTACTCAAAACCCCTTAGAGCAGGAGGGTACATATCCACTACCTGAGGCTCAGCTGGACAGGTTCATGTTCAAGCTACTTATGGATTTCCCATCCATGGACGAGCTCAATCAAATTGTAAACCTCACAACAGGGGGCCAGCAAGTGGATGCGGGAAAGGTCATAAGGGCAGAGGAAATACTTGAGCTTAAAGCAATAGCTGGCCAAGTCCCAATAGCAAAGCCGGTACAGGATTATGCACTAAAAATCGTTTTAAATACCCATCCCAATATAGGCAAAAAGTCCGAAAGTGTAAATAAGTATGTCAGGTATGGGTCGAGTCCTAGAGGAGCACAGGCCCTTATACAGGGGGCTAGGGTAAGGGCATTGATGGAAGGAAGATTCAATGTTTCATTTGATGATATAAGGGACATTGCATATCCGGCGCTTCGCCACCGCATATTCCTCGGCTATCAGGCCATTACTGAGGGTATGGGTCCTGATGATATAATAAGAGAGATAATAAAGGAGTCAGATGAGTGACTCACAGTAGTAGGTCTTGGAGTTCAGACAATTGATAGGATTTGAGTGACAAACAAGCCAGCGGATGGTTTGCTTACTCAGGATATATGAGGTTTTTTATGAAAGCATTTGATGAAGCCTTTTTAAACAAGCTTGACAGGTTAAAGCTTTATAATAGAAAGGCAATACAAGGCGGGATGGGCGGCAACAGAAAGTCCAAGGCAAAGGGAAGCTCTATAGAATTTTCCGATTTCAGGGAATATACACCGGGAGATGATTATAGGAGCATTGATTGGAATGCCTATGCCCGTTTTCAGCGCCTCTTTATAAAATTATATATGGAGGAAAGGGAAACCAATGTAACAATTATGGTTGATACTAGCGCCTCCATGGGAAGCATTAATCCAGAAAAAGGTATTGCTGCTAAAAGGCTAGCAGCTATTTTCGCATATGTAGCCCTGGCCAATTATGATAGGGTGGGCATGGGTGCCATTGATGATAGGTTGACTGACCACCTGCCTTATTTTTCTGGGAAGGTCGGGTTTTCAAGGGTGCTGACCTTTCTTGAAGACCTTGAGTTCAAGGGTGAAACTGGATTGACCAAGGCTATCACTTCTTATAGCCCGCTAGAGGGAAAAAGAGGTATTACAATACTTATTTCAGATCTTTTTTCAAGGGATGGCTATGGGGACGCACTAAAGTGGCTTAAGTACAAGCGCCAGGAGCTTGTTGTCCTACATACCCTATCACCGGAAGAGCTTGACCCACCATGGACAGGCCCTATAAGACTGGTGGATTGTGAAAGTGAGCAGGAGGTCCAGGTGGAGATGACCTACCGGGCCTTGGGCCTATACAAAAGGTCGCTAGAGTCATTTTTAAATAAGGTCAAGGCCTTTTGCAGTGATATGGATATATCCTATACCCTGCTTAATAGCCATATGTCCATGGACGACCTTGTTTTTGGTAGCCTGTTAAAGGCTGGTATATTAGCATAAGGGGGAAGGTGTACTCTTGTCTTTTCAAAATCCCTGGGGATTGGCTACTGTACTTTTGATAGTTCCCATAATACTCCTATATATGTTAAGGCAGCAATACAAGGATATACAAGTAGCCAGTACCATGCTTTGGCAGGAGGTAGAAAGACAGCTTAGGGCTGTTAGGCCCTGGCAACGTTTGAAGACTAGGCTACTATTAGTCTTGCAAATTTTAGCCATATTGATTTTTGCTTTGGCCCTAGCAAGGCCTGTTTATACCGGGACGGGTAGTGGTAACCACTATATTGCAGTGGTTGATGCCTCCGCAAGGATGCAGGCAACTGACATAAAACCGTCTAGGATGGGGGCTGCCAAGCAGGGGCTAAAGGACCTTGTTGCATCAATGTCCAATATGGATAGGATGACCATAATTCAAGCAGGTATCGAGCCTCTTGTTGTGGCCCAGGAGACAGGTGAGAAGGGTGTATTAGGTCAAAACATTGACAGTTTAGCTGCATATAATAGTAGGTCAGACATAGACAAGGCCCTCCAGCTTGCATGGGTCATTAGGGGGGAGGATGAAGAGGCACAGGTCCACCTATTTACTGACAGCTACAACCAATATGACCAGGATATTGACTACCATGTATACAATGGCGATGGTAACAACCTAGCCATAGTCAATGTAAGCACAGCCCCTGGAGAGGATGGACTCGTTGCACTTTCTAGGATTAGAAATTATGGGGCAGATATGACCGTCAATGTAGAGCTTAGGGTTGACGGGTCTCTTGTTGATATAAAGGAAGTTTTTGTAGCCGGTGGAGACCAGGCAGACCTCTATTGGGGCAACATTCCCCATGAAGGAACTATCATAGAAATAGCCATTTTAGAGGATGATGATTTATCTATCGACAACCTGGGCTGGGCTGTTAATAGTGACAAGGAGTCAGTAAAGGCCCTTCTGGTGTCAGAACGTAATGTTTTTATTGAAAGAGCAATAGGTTTGCGGGAGGATGTGGACCTAGTAAAGACCAATCCAGGCCAAGACCTATCCAGCCAGAATTTTGACTTGTACGTCTATGACGGGCACCTCCCAGACGAGCCGCCCCAGGCACACATGCTTATCTTCAATCCTCCTGAAAATGCATACCTAGATCTGGTTGAAGATAAAACCATAAGACCTGACAGGGTAAGGGTAAATGATGGTTCGATCTATAGTGACATAGTAAAGTATATAGACCCTACAAGTCTTCATATTGCCGTATCAAAAAAATTAAAGCTAGCCAAGGGCTTTGATGCACTCATGCTAGATCAAGATGATGAGCCCTTGCTTATGGTTGGGGAGACTGACTTTGGAAGGATTGCAGTCTTTGGGTTTTCCCTGCATGATTCCAACTTGCCTGTAAAAGCTGATTTCCCAATACTTATTCAAAACATAATAAACTGGATGTTACCCCCTTCACTAAGTGAATTGTCCAATACTTTTTCCGGAGATTCGGTCCTCCTACAAGCCATGCCAGAGGTCGAAGAAATTACTGTTGTTTCACCATCTGGCAGAGAGTATACCTTTGATGCCTATCCTGAGCCAGTCTTTTATGACACTTTTCAAGTAGGGGTATACCAAGTAACCCAAGTAAGTCCCGACAAAACCTATAGGGCGTATTTCCCTGTATCGGTGCAAAGCCCATATGTTTCAGACCTAAGTATGGAAAGGGGGCAAATGCCCGAGGAACTTGGCCAGGGTAGAGGTAGGACGGGCACATATATGAAGGATTTTTGGAAATATGCAGGCTGGGCCCTTGTCCTTTTAATCTTGGTAGAATGGTGGGTGTATCATCATGGTGATTAACTTTCAAAGTCCGCTAGCCTTGCTTATCTTTATCCCAATAGCCGCATTTATCATTTTCATATACCATAAATACAAGGAAAGAAAGCTCTATAGGGGGCTTGCCCCTCTTGCGACCAGGCTTCTTATTATCCTGCTCATTATTCTAGCACTGGCTGGGATGGAGCTAAACATTCTAGCAAATGAGGTTGAGCTTGTATTCCTAGCGGATCTTTCAGACAGCATGCGGGCAAAGAACAGTGAGATTGTCGACTTTATCACCCAGGCACAAGAAATCCTACCAGACAACTATAAGACTGGGATTATTGGCTTTGGCAAGGATGCACAGGTAGAGCAAACCATAAGTGACTATCCCTACTTTTTTGATTTCCACGTAAGCCCAAGGATTAATTATACCGATATGGACGCAGGACTTCAAAGGGCTGAGGCCTTGTTTTCTCCTGTCAGTAGGAAACGCATAGTGCTTTTAACAGATGGCAATGAAAATGCTGGGGATGGGATGATGCGTGCAAGGGCACTTGAGCAACGGGGGATAAGGGTAGATGGGGTCCTCTTTGATACTGAACCAATAAAGGAAGTCCAGCTGTCAGCCCTGGAACTGCCCACATCCATCTATCAAGGGGAAGCCTATGGAGTACGTGTAGTTATAGATAGTAGCATCGAGACCAGCGGTATCTTGAGATTGTTAGCCAATAGGACACCTATTAGGGACTTGAGTGTTGAGCTTCAAAAGGGAATAAATACATTTGTATTTGAAGAAATGGCAGACCAAACTGGTACTGTCATTTATGGGGCTGAATTAGATGTTAAAGATGACACCTTCCTTCAAAACAATAGGATGTCTGCATATACAAAAATATCAGGCCCCCCCCGTCTTGCACTAGTTGAGGGAGCAGAGGGTGAGGGTCGTGAGCTGGCAAAGATACTTGAGGCTGGAGGAGTAGAATATAGGACGTTTTCACCCTATACCATGCCGGTTGACTTGGATGAGATGGTTGCATATGATGCAGTCATTTTGGCCAATGTAGACTATAGTGCACTTGGCGATGAGAAGGCGGAAATGCTAAATACCTATGTTAGGTCTTTGGGCAAGGGCCTTTTGACCACCGGCGGAGACTCTAGTTACATATTAGGTGGATACCTGGCCACCCCCTTAGAAAAGCTTTTACCCCTTGACATGGAGCTTGAAAATAAGGGGGAGACACCTGATCTGGCCCTTCTTTTAGTAATTGATAAGTCCGGCAGTATGTCGGGTGGACAATATGGGGCATCTAAAATGGACCTGGCCAAGGAGGCTGCCATGAGGTCCTTGGATGTGCTAAGAGAGGATGACTTTATCGGGGTAGTTGCCTTTGACTCTATGGCTTACAGCGTTGTTGACACGCAAAAGGTCACAGATGAGGAAAAGATTCAGGGGGCAATAGGCGGGATACAGGCCGGGGGTGGTACCAATTTGTATCCTGGTTTAGAGATGGCCCTAAAGTCTCTTACTGAAACAGAGGCTGCTGTAAAGCATGTTATAGTGCTGACTGACGGTCAGACCCAGGGAGGGGATATAGACCGGGTTATAGGCAGGATGACAGATGAACTCATAACCGTCACCGGCGTTGCTATAGGAGAGGATGCTGATCGAGTCCTTATGCAGCGTATCTCAGAGCTTGGCAATGGCAGGTATTATCATACCAATGACTTTGTCAGCATTCCTAAGATATTTACCAGGGAGACATACCATGCGATGCGTAACTATATAAATAATGAAAGCTTTTACCCTATGCCTAAGGGTTACTCTCCAATTTTGGAGCATATAGATGAACTGCCGCCCCTACATGGATATATTACAACCACCATCAAGAGTGGGGCAGACCTAATTCTGGTAAGCGACAATGAGGATCCCATACTTGCCTCTTGGGACTATGGACTGGGGACGGCTGCCTCGTGGACCAGCGATGCTAGTGGGATATGGACTGAGGACTGGATGAGCTGGGCAGGATCAGCAGATTTCTGGCTCAATACAATATCATACATCCTACCTGGTCAGACCACTGATTCGGCGATGCTAGAGGTAGAAAGGGACGGCAACCAGGGCATAATTTCAGTTAGAGCAGATGAAATGATGGATGCAGACATAGAGACAGGCGCAGTGGTTGTGGGCCCTGGTGGGGATGAAAGAGAAGTAATAATGGATCCGATAAAACCAGGCTTGTATCAGGGCAACTTCGAACTGGATGATACTGGTGTCTATCTAGTCAGAGCAGAACAGAAACAAGGGGATGCAGTCAATGTAATGGAAACAGGGCTTAACTACCCCTATTCGCCTGAATATGACATGAGGATCAAATCCTCAAGACTTGTTTTAGAGCATATTGTTAGTCAAACTGACGGCAGGATACTAGATAGTCCTAGGGATCTTTTAACCTATGAGGAGCCACCAGTATGGGAGCATACAGAGGTTTGGCCATACTTGCTATTGGCTGCTTTGGCACTATTTATTGTTGATATTGCTGCAAGGAGGCTGGAGCTTGTAAGGCTACTTAGAAAAGCATATATATATGGATGTAAGCAAGTAAAGCAGTTGCTTAGGAGCCTGGGCCAGCTATTAAAGAGAATATATTACCCAATGTCTAGGGCCAAGGCAGGCCCAAATAATAGAGGGGAAGTCGATAGAACTGCCAGGCCTGATGGGGGAGCTGAAGAGAAAAAAGTTGACAGTCCCCATACCAGTAAGGGTGGGCAGGATAATAAAAC
>DASRNC010000172.1:0-4495 GCA_035647595.1 Bacillota bacterium
TCTTATTACTATGTATTTTTATATTTTTACCATAATACTTGGTCAATATAATAATAAGTCCCCTCCTCATCCTAAAGCGCAAGTTAAATAATGGGATGAATCTTAAGAAATTCTTAAGGAATATGTCAGTTTTTCTTAAGAATTAGCTGGTATAGTATGAATTAGGATAAACAAATATCACTTTTCTGCTATAATAACAAGGAGAAAGGTGGTTGATACACATTGGACAAGCCATGTATACTCGTTGTCGATGACGACAAGGAAATTGTACAAGCAATAGCCATAAATCTAGAGCAAAATGGCTACAAGGTATGTAAGGCATATGATGGCATGCAGGCCCTTGACTATGTAACTAGCAGAAAGCTCCAGCTAATTATTATTGATGTCATGATGCCAAGACTAGATGGTCTCTCGGCCATTATGAGGATACGCCAGAGAAAAAATATACCCATAATAATTATATCCGCAAAATCCGAGGACAGCGACAAGGTATTAGGGCTGACAATGGGGGCAGACGACTACATAACAAAGCCCTTTAATCCAGTGGAACTCATGGCCAGGGTAAAGGCACAGCTTCGCAGATATATGACACTTGGCGATATTAACACCGACAAACAAGGCAGGCTGATAAAAACCGGCGGACTAGTATTTGACCCAGACTCCTTGTCCTTAACAGTAGACGGCAAACAGGTCAGTCTAACAGCAACAGAGATGAAGATACTGAAGCTTTTAATGGAAAACCAAGGACGCATCTTCCCCGCCGAGGAAATATATGAACGTGTGTGGCGTGGACCGGCCTATAACACGGAAAACACTGTAATGGTACATATAAGACGTATCCGTGAGAAAATCGAAGTTAATCCTAAGGAACCAAAATACTTAAAGGTGGTATGGGGAATTGGCTATAAAATTGAAAGACTTTAGGAAAATTTTATCATGGATTGCCTTTATACTAGGCGTGACTTTGACATTTGTCTCACTTACCATAATTTTTGACTACATCAGCCTAAGCAGTCAAGACAGGGAGCAGGTTAGGAGTGCGATTAAGTCGGACTTGAAGGAGAAAAGCGCCTTTAAGGACACTATGGCCAGCCTATCTATATACCTGATGGAAAGCAATGACTCAGTATTAAGAGAAGAATCTCTAATAATGCTCAACAACGAAGGAGATAACCTCCTTTACTACATGTACAATAGTGACCTGGCGACCACAACAACTAACATGGACAAGCCACCGGTGCTTGTCAATAGTGTGGTATCCCTTCCCGAGGGCTATGATTATTATATATATTATAATGGTCATACCTATAGTGGTCTATACAAGAATGACCTAATAGAATTTCGCACTGATATAGAAGGTAGATATATACCCAACCTAAAATACAGTTATGAAGAGGATACATATTATTATAAGGCATATCTAGATACAAGATATAACATGTTCTTAGCTGTCAAGGAAAATCCGACAGAGCAAGAAGGCCAAAGTATGCTCTATGGGCTCAAACAAGAAGATAACCTTTTAAAACATGACCTGGTAAAGAAAACCCTAATAATCGCAGCAAGCATATCGCTCCTTGGTCTGGCGTTTTTAGGCCGCAAGGATGTAATAAGGGTAAACAAAAAAATAGTAGCCAAGATTTCCCTTGTCAAATTGGAGTACAAGCTAATACTGCTCATGATGGTGGTCCTGGTGTATGACCTCTTGTCTATAGTATACAGTGTCGCTTTTGTACAGGTATTACATCAGATAATGCTTTCACTGGCCTGCTGGTGGTTATTTTATCTTGTCCTTAATATAATAAGCAGTAAAAAGGGTTTTATCAGCAATAGCTATGCGATAGGTATACCCGAAAAACTTGGCCAGAGACTTAAAGGCAAGCCCCTGCCCAAAATGATGCAATATAAACTTATTTACTATGTATGCTTAAACCTCTTGCTAGCACTTGCTACTGTGCTGTTATTTTTCTTGGTATACTCCTTCCCCTCTATATCCTTAGGCCTACTCTTTCTAATTTCCATAACAGCTACTGTATACCTAGTAACAATGTCTGTGAGGGAATCAAATCACTTTGTAGACAACCTATGTGTGCTGGATAATCATCTGGCGCGGATTAAGGAGGGAGACTACAAAACACAACTAGAATCCCAAGACTACAAAACACTCCACCAATTGGCTGATGATTTAGGCCATATACAGGATGGGATGAGTCATACACTAGATAGTATGCTAAAGAGTGAACGGACCAAGGTTGAACTTATCACGAATGTGTCCCATGACCTTAAAACACCCCTCACCTCTATTATTAGCTATGTGGATTTGCTTTTAAAAGAGGAGGACCTGCCAGACCATGCACGTGACTATGTAAAAGTACTGCAAAAGAAATCAGACCGTTTAAAGCTACTCATCCAAGATGTGTTTGACCTATCTAAGGCAGCCTCTGGTGAAATGAAGCTTAATATTAAAACCCTTGATTTGGGCAGGCTCATCAATCAGATTATTGCTGACACAAATGATAGTATAGCCGCCTCTAGCTTGGATTACAAGGTGAGTACACCTGTGTCAACAGCCTATATTGAAGGTGATAGCGACAAGCTATATAGGGTATTTATGAACCTTATCCAAAACACATTAAAGTTTTCTCAGGATAATACCCGGGTCTATATCGATGTTTTAAACTTTAGTGATTACGGCTTGGTCGAATTTAAAAATATATCAAACTATGAAATGAATTTCAATGAAAAGAATATCCTAGACCGCTTTGTCAAGGGTGATATTTCCCGGTCTACCGAAGGGTCTGGTCTAGGACTGGCCATAGCCAAAAGCTTTATCGAGCTCCTAGATGGTGACCTAGAAATAAAAGTAGACGGAGATCTGTTCAAGGTACTTATCAAGCTCCCAAAGCCACCTTTTACAACTGAGTAAGCTCAAACTGTCCAACACAATATTTCCTATATATCCTAGCAGGGCGGCAACAATAGCCGCCCTGCATTTTTTACTTCAATTCTGATTTATCTAAGACATCTCCTGTTAAGGCAAAAATAAGACTTGTTAACAAGAAGCAGTATAGGGAGAAGGGTAGCATACTGAAAAAGATATATTGCTCTGGCAAAAATGTTGCCGTTAATACGAAAGAGACTACAGCTGGGACGATTACAACTATTAAAATCACTATGGCAAATAGGCCCTTTAAAAATATATTTGGTTGTCCTTCTATCACCCTTTGATTTAGTATGGATACACCTAAGTAAATGGATCCTACAGCTGCATAGCCAATGGCCAATAAGAGTGCTGACAAGGGGGCGGTACCGCCTACAGCAGCAAATACAGCAAATATTATAAGGCCATCTACACAAGGCTTTATAAAGGATATTAAGGAGGCAGCCAAAACTTTTTTCCTAGATGTTTCAGGTATCATATATATATAGGGGCTCTTTATCTCATAATTAAGTGGGTTAAATAGGGTAAGAAAGAACTGCATATATGCTAAAAAGGCAAATAAGCCAAACGCAAGGCCTATGTCCCCATCTGTATTGTAACCCACAATACCTGCTATAAGGCTGGCTATTATTGTATAGACATTTATAAAGGGAATCCTATTTCTACGCCTTATCTCCAATAGTTGCCTGTAGGCTATAGCCTTTACCCCTGTGCCCTTTAGGGTATGTTTTTCCTTGATAACCAGCTTCTTTTTCTTGCTACTGCTGCTATATATGGCAGTCTTCTTTTCCTTGGCGTCCTTTAGAATATTAAAGATTTTCTCAGTTGAAACCAGAACATCCTCATAGTAGTCTGCCTTGCCAGAGGCCAAGGCCAAGATTACCAGCAGGCCAGTACCTATAAATAGGACTGATGAAAGTACAAGCTCACCCACTATGCCCTGTGATATTCCCCTAAAGAACATGACAGCCCAGCCACCAATAGGGAAAAGTCCAAACCATCTTGCATCGGCTATGCCTAGAAGGGCTGGCCCTATCTCCCTACCCTCTTGCATATAGGCAGAAAAGATCCCTATAGCAAGACCAATTGCTCCTACTAGCATTGCTGCCTTGACTCCCCTTTTACGGCTTGGGTTTCCATTGGTAAAAAGGTAGATGGCTATAGCCAATAGTTGGCCTATAATAAGTATGACTGTATAAATTACAAATAAGGCTATTATCTCGAAGCTACCATAGCCAAAATTAAGCCTTAGGTTTACAATTTGATAAAATATAAAAATTGACGAAAACAATGACTTACCAAGGGTATTGATCAAGCCATATAGCAATATCTTTTTAGGTGATATGGGTGCTGTAAATAAATATCCCACATCAGACATAGAAAAAAGGGTAGAGCCGGTTGATAGACCCGAGCCAACATAAATACCGAGAAAGAGAAAGCCCAAACCTGCTAATACTAGGTAGACAATCCTCTCGTTGGAAAACGCTGTTTCCCCACCGTCCGAGGGCGCCAAGACCGATACGAATATTAGTCCAATAAACATTAATATCATTAAAG
>DASRNC010000173.1:0-2913 GCA_035647595.1 Bacillota bacterium
TTATAACACGCATTCATTGAAGTTTCATTATTATTTGGTTTCATTTTATTCATATTTCCGTAACATCTATCTTGGTAAAATCTTTTAAAAGTACATTCTTCTTATAGCCATTCGTGTACCTATTCGTGTATAAGCCCCTGAAGTCCTTCTTTTTCCAAGCCATAAATACTAAAAATAGCAGGAGTAAAGCCAGCGCCACCCCCAAGCTCGTCTAAAAGGTCTAGGTATGACTCCCTGCCAAAGCCCTCTATAAGGTTTTTAACCAGCAAAAAGGACTGTCGGTAAGCCATTTGCTCATCTAGACTGCTAAAACGATGGGTTAGGTCATCTATTTTGTAGGCCTCCTCAAGGTTTAGGTGGACCCCCCACTCATAGCCGACCAATAAATACTCCATGTAGAGGGCACTGCCCTCGGTAAACCAGAGGGGATACCTGCCCATAGCCAAATCATCTAAGACAAGATGTACCAGCTCGTGGATAAAAATATTGTCTATCAAGTTGCCATCCTGGGATAAATCAAGATCTATATCAGTGGCTTGGGGCCTTAAAAGATTTAGCCTGCCTCCAGAATAGGCACCTAGAGCCGATAGGTCTTGGGATATACCCAGTAGCTCCTTTAGGTCTTGCTCAGTAGAGAACAAGGCTATTTCCACTGGTGATGTTCTCTCATAATTAAAAAACTCAAAAACAGAGGGGCTATAGCGCTTAGCGACATCATAGACTAGCTCAATTGAGTCTGAATAATCAATCTGACTGCGTATTATAAAATCTCCAAGCCTGTGCTTGTCATAATCTTTTATGCCATCTGCAGTCAGATAGCTCTCCATATAGCGAAAGGCTGGGTATACACTAGTATAGATAGAGGAGGGATACTTAACACCTAGTAAAATCAAAGTAATAACCACAAGAAGAATAATCTTTAATATAAGCTTTCTTGCTCTCACATAAATACCCCCTCAAGAGGGATATAAGGCCGGATATATTATAACATATATGGCGCCATGATCTACAAGGTAATTCGTGCCAAACTATGGGGTTCACCACTTGTACTAGAACCTAGCTAGTATGGCTCATTATAGGTTTATGGGCTCTGGGACAAAAAACTAAAGCCCGGTGAGATTTTCTCCCGAGCTTGTAATTTGCTTTCCTATATTATCAAGATTAATTGAGGTACTTTCTTGGGTTTAAGGCGGTTCCATTTAGTCGCACCTCAAAATGCAGGTGTGATCCAGTGCTCCTACCCGTTCTACCCATATAGCCTATTAACTGACCGCGTTTTACACCTTGACCACTTGACACGGCAAAGCTGCTAAGATGAGCATATCTGGTTTCAACTCTTTCTCCATGGTCTATCGTAACCAGGTTGCCATAGGTACCTCTCCAGCCTGTAAAGGTTACCCTGCCTGCTTCAGCGGCATAGATGGGAGTACCCCTGCTATTGGCTATATCAATACCGGTGTGCATCCTACCCCAACGGCGGCCGAAGCCACTGGTAAGGCTACCCTTGGCAGGCCACAATAGGGCGCCACTACCTCGAGATACAAGGGGTATTGCCTTGGTGCCCTGGGCAACTATCCTGTTTACAGGATCTTTAGTAACTGTTTCTGACAATATTTCTCTGCTATCCTCGATACCGTTTACCTTCGTAACCTTAGCCCCTACAAGGGTTGTACCAGGTTGGCCAGCTCGCGTTTGCTTACTTTGATTGGTGTATAAGGTGCTATCCTTGGTGTACTCAGTCTTGAAGGGTATCTCCACATTGTACTCTATGACCTCAGTCGTAGCTACACTGATGACACACTTGGGATAGGACAACTTTAGGGTTTGTCCTAGCTTTAGGTTGTCAATATTGCCCATATCTGGGTTTAAATCCATTATGTCTTCCAATGACATATCATAGCTTAAGGCGATACCCCACAAGGTATCCCCGTTATCAACGGTATACTCCTCAACAGTCTCCCTGCCCCTCGCTATTTCCTCGGCAACATCCTCTACGTCCTGTACCTGGCCAAAGTCTACGGTGATGGGCTTTAGCTCAACGTTTTCAAGTATATCTACGGCCTCTATCGTGGAGTCTTCGCTACTGACAAAGGGCTCAATCACCTTGTCAAGGAGCTTTTCAAGTTCTTCTTCATTCCTTATTATACATATTTGCTCATCCTCTACCATCATGGCAAAGGCATTAACCTTGATCTCTACATTATCACGTATAATCTTGCCTATATCCGACTGGGCTGTCACAAGATCTGGACTCACAGATGCCCTGTTATAGGTAAAGGCAGTCTCAAGCTCTACATCCATGCCGTAGTTTTCAGATGACTCCTCCCTTATCTGGTCGATAACGGATTTAACAACTGCAGTATCTGTTACGTAGCCTATGTGGCTACCAAAAAGGTTTACCCTAAAAACATCAACTAGCTCTATCTCCTGCTGCGGTTCTGCTGATATTGCACTAACCCCTACCACTGCTCCTGTAGAGAGTAAAAGAAAGGCTGCTAATATCATTGCAAGTCTTTTTTTAACCTTGTTGGGAAGGCTGAAAAAAGAGGCCAAAAAGCGTTTAATATAAGCTGTGCACCTTCCTATGACTCGGGTCAAGCCTTGCATTTTATCTGGCATAGCCTTGAAAAATCCTAGCAAGCCCTGCTTGTACTCAGGCATTTTATTAAAAATTTGTCTTATGCAAGCTGGCAAGCGGGATAGTCCTTTATAAAAAGAGGCTATTTTACTGGCAAGCCCTTCTAATAACTGGCCACTATTTTTTTTAATTTTGTTAAGTACACCTTTCAATTTCGCTCTTAATCTTTTGTCTGGCATGGAGACAGACTCCTTCCGGTGGGATTTATTACATTATAGTTTCAATTGTTACAAAAGTGTTACAGTTATGTGTATTCTACACCCTCTGCATAAATC
>DASRNC010000174.1:0-3661 GCA_035647595.1 Bacillota bacterium
TCAGAAATTCTATAAAGGTCGGTCTATCAAATGATGAGGTGTTTATTTTATTAAAAAACAAAATATGCACAAGGCCAAATACAAGTAATACCGTAATAATAGATAGTACAAGCTTTGTCTTGTTAACCTTTTTCCTATACATTATTATTGTAAGCACTCCGATTGACATTATTACTATTGGCATTATATAGGCAGCTAGTCCAAAAAGGCCCTTGAGACCACCAGACAAAAATAAGCCTACTGCACCTGCATAGTGCGGGAAATAAACTGATAGTCCTGAAAAAATACCGATTGAAACAATGAGGACCCCTATTATTTCGTGTAAAGCTTTATTTTTCTTGGTCCGCCTTCTTTTCTTTTTCTTTCCCAAATTTTATTCACCCTTTACATTCTATCCCCTACATTGATTGTCTATTTATGACCCAAGTATCCAAATGCGGGATGCATAAATAGAATACATAACTAAAAGAAATATGCAACCTTAATAACTCGGCTGCATACATTATAACACTTCCTGTCTTTCTATTCCATAATAGACCCAAAAAACAGGTCTATCTGATACCGCCTATTTTTGCTATAAGCTCAATTTCTGCTCCGGGCTGGATTTCTTCTATTAAATAATGTCTAGGATCTGTGCTTATAATTCTGTTCACGATGTATTTATTGTTACTCACGCACAGGGCTTCAAGCTTTATCCCTTTATAATCAAGCTCTTGATAAGTAGGTCCCTCTCTTTGTTCTTCTTTTACTAATGAGCAACCATCCATAATATAGTCTATATCCATTATCGTATAGAGTGACATCTTCAGCCTTCCTTCCCAGTGCTAATCAATTCTTTAAGCTTGTTTAATGCCTTGTCAAGGCCACCAACTTCTTTAATTAAGCCATACTTAACTGCATCTTCTCCAATTAATACTGTACCTACATCATTTGCTAACTCACCTGTTCTAAACAAGAGTTCATTTAGCCTATCCTTGTTTATGGATGAATGTTCTGTAATAAAGCTTACCACCCTTTCCTGCATCTTATTAAAGTATTCATAGGTTTGCGGTACTCCAATTACAAGTCCAGACATTCTTATTGGATGTACTGTCATAGTTGCTGTCGGAGCAATATAAGAATAATTTGTACATACAGATAAGGGTACTCCTATACTATGTCCGCCGCCCAACACTAACGAAACTGATGGTTTTGACATGGAGCTTATCATTTCAGAAATAGCAAGACCAGCTTCTACGTCGCCTCCCACAGTATTAAGCACCAGTAACAGCCCCTCGATTTCACTACTTTGTTCTATAGCAACTAGCTGGGGTATGATGTGTTCATATTTTGTTGTTTTGTTTTGAGGCGGGAGTATCATATGGCCCTCTATTTGCCCAATGATAGTCAAACAGTGTAGACTCTTGTCACTAGGTGGGGGCACAACTTGTCCCCCTAATTCTTTTATAGAGCTGACTGTTGCATTTGTTTGGGCCGGATTGGGAGTGGCTGGTTTTGTCTTTTCATCCTTATCGCGGGTTTGCATTTGTTTTGCCTCCTATTGTTATGCTAAGGCTTAATATTCCCCTAAGCTAACAAATTAAGTACTATAAATGCATATTATACGACTAGGTCACACCACATAAATCAGGACTTGTGCAGATTAAAGCCTTCATGAAGTATAGAGATTGCCTTTTTAATATCCTGTTCTTTTACAAGGCATGAAATAGTTGTGTGAGAATCTGAGGTCTGCAAAATCTTAATGTTTTTATCATTTAGTAGCTTTATTATCCTAAACATAACACCAGGTACACCCTTCATCTGCTCTCCCACAACTGATATTTTACTGAGGTTTTCAGTTATCACATAGGTTGTTGATTCCGTTTCTAGTATTTCTTTGACTTTTCTTAAGACCAATTGGTCTATAGAAAATAACATATGGTCCGGAAATATATTTATTATATCTAAACTAATGCCCTCATCTGCCAATAGCTTTAGCAGGTGTAATTGTCTTTTTATATTACTGCATTCAAACCTGATCTGGGCACGACCCTTTATATGAACAATAGATGTAGCTGGGCATTTGTTTTTCCTTTCACTTATGCGTGTAGAAATAATGGTACCAGGAGTATCACTAGCTGTATTTTTGATAACAATTGGTATCTGCTGTTTCATGGCAACAACTATAGCGCCAGGATGAATAACCTTTGCTCCCTGATCGGCTATTTCTAAAGTCTCCGAGTAACTAAGAGAATCCAGTTTTCTTGCATTAGGAACTATCCGTGGGTCAGCAGTCATAATACCATCGACATCTGTATATATTTCTATTTGCTCTGCAAAAAGTGCCTTTGCTAAAACTGCTGCTGTAGTGTCGCTACCACCTCTGCCAAGGGTAGTTATCTCGCCGTCCTCTGCAACCCCTTGAAATCCAGCCACAACCGGAACAATCCCCCTATTAATACAATCAATAACTAGATCAGGCCTAACATCTAATATATTAGCCTCTCCGAAGTTTTTATCAGTGATTATCCCAGCCTGCCCCCCTGTAAACGCCCATGCATCAACCCCTATACTATTTAAAGTGTCCACCATTAGAACACTTGAGATAATTTCTCCAACCGACATGATAAGGTCTAGCTCGCGTAGACTTATATGCCTGTTATTTTCCTTTACTAACATGACTAATGAATCTGTGGAGTAGGGCTCACCTAGTCTGCCCATAGCAGATACTACTACTACGGGTGATTTTCCTTTTTTAATTGAATTCTTTATCTTTTTTGTTACCATACTACGTTTTGACATATCTGATACCGATGTGCCGCCGAATTTTTGAATTACTATGTTCATAGGTAACCCCCATGCTTTGCAAATTGGTTGACGCTATATCATAGTTCTATAGTATGTCGCTTTGAAGATTAAGTGTCACTAACTCATTTTGTATTCGTTCGAATCTATTCTATTGCTTCTGAAACACTTGTCACCTTGAATCCAAGCCTATGTAGGGTTTCTATTATATCTGGTAATGCCTTTACAGTATCAGCTGTTGGATGCATTAGCACCAGATCACCATTTTCAGGATTATTTAAGACACGCTGCTTTATTTTGTCCACACCATCCCGTCTCCAGTCAATAGTGTCCTTACTCCACATTATTGTCTTATAGCCTAATGACTTAGCAGCCCTAAGTGTAACATCATTAAACTCTCCATAGGGTGGTGCAAAAAGACTTGTTCTAATACCAATTATATCCTTGATAATATCCTCAGCCATTTGTATCTCACTAGTATTGCCTTCTTGATTGAGCTTGCTATGATGTTTGTGGCCATATCCATGATTACCTATTTCATGTCCTTCGTCTACCATTCGCAAAAGTAGTTCATGATTTTCTTCCGCCCACTCACCGCCGATAAAAAAAGTTATCTTTATATCATTGCTAGCAAATATATCTAGCATTTGTGGGACATATTCTGTTCCCCACACCACATTGCACTCAAATGCTATATAAGGATTGTTCTCATTTCCCTTGTAGACAGGGTCGATAATAGTACCAAATACAGCTGTTGAGTCATTTATGGTGATAAAAACTAGAGATATAATCAGGATAGTTATAGCCACTAAATTCAAAAGTGTACTTTTTTTTATTGATAGCACAAAGATCTTCATAAAGCTTATACACCCCTATC
>DASRNC010000175.1:0-6878 GCA_035647595.1 Bacillota bacterium
AAATATAGGGCGTTTTTTTTACTTAATTATATAAACATTTCCTAAAATATAAGGTATAATGGTACTTGTACTATGATTATCTAACAAATAACATTAGTCTACATAGAGGAGTAGTTTATGAAACAAAGAGCTCAAGTGATAATTATGGCTGCTGGAGAAGGCACCCGAATGAAATCAAGTCTACCCAAGGTGATGCACAGGGTGAGTGGAAATAGTATTTTAGACTATGTATTGGATGCCGCATTTTATGTTTCAGATAAGGACCCCATCCTTGTAATAGGCAAGAGTAGTAATATGGTAAAGACCCATATTGGCGATAAATGCTCCTTTGCATACCAGAGGGAGAGGTTGGGCACGGGCCATGCTGTAATGATGGCTGTTCCAATGCTTGAAGAGGAAGCCGAATATCTAGTTGTTCTTGCAGGTGATACCCCTTTAATTAGGGGGGAAACCATTTTAAAAATGCTAGAATACACGCTAGATAAAGATTATGATACTGTGGCAATATCCGCCATAGTTCCAGACCCCACAGGCTATGGCAGGATGCTACGTGAGCCAGATGGTAACTTTAAAGCGATCGTTGAGCACAAGGATGCAAGTGAGCAGGAACGTAGCGTAAGCGAGGTTAATGCTTCCATGTTCTGCTTTAAAAAAGCCCCCTTTTTACATGCCCTAGGAAAACTTAAAAACGACAATGCTCAAAATGAGTATTATCTGACCGATGTTTTGACCATATTAAAAGAAGAAGGAAAAAAAGTGGGTATATATGCGATGGATGATTATTCCGAGATGCTGGGTGTAAACAACCGGACTCAGCTTGCAGAGGCAGAGAGTATCATGCGGCGTAGGATTAACAAGGAGCATATGCTAAAGGGCGTCACCATGATAGACCCGTTAAATACATATATCGAGCCTAAGGTCGAGCTTGGCAAAGATACAATCATATATCCTGACAATGTTCTTGAGGGCAAGACAATAGTCGGAGAGGCTTGCACCCTCTATCCTGGCAACAGGCTAAAGGATACACATATAGGTAATAATGTAACAATAGAGTCATCTGTTATTATAGGCGGCAATATAGAAGACAAAGAGAAGATAGGCCCCTATACATACATAGACCCCGGGGATGAGCCTTGATTTGATCTTTTACAATGACAAGAAGATGGCGACCATGCTTACAGTGATAGGATAAAAAATGGAGGAAAAAGTATAATGACTCGTGGAGTAAGTCTAAAGATTTTTACTGCAAACTCAAACCCTGAACTAGCTGAGGAGATAGCAAAGCATGTAGGAGTACCCTTGGGCAGCGTCAAGGTTGATAAATTTAGCGATGGCGAAATAGCTATGAACATATATGAAACAGTTAGAGGGTCAGATGTCTTTATCGTTCAGTCTACCTGTGAACCAGTCAACACAAACCTAATGGAACTACTTATTATGATAGATGCTTTCAAGAGAGCTTCGGCAGGAGAGATAACAGCAGTTATACCATACTATGGTTATGCAAGACAGGACCGCAAGGTCAAGGCCCGTGATCCAATTACTTCAAAGCTTATAGCTGATTTGTTGACCAGTGCAGGGGCGGACAGAGTCTTGACTATGGACTTGCATGCAGCGCAGATACAGGGATTTTTCAATATACCGGTCGACCACCTAGTGGGCATGCCCATACTTGCCCGCCACTATATAGAAAGGGATTTTTGTGGAGAGGACCTTGTCGTTGTATCACCAGACCTTGGCAGTGTTACCCGTGCCAGGAATTTTGCACACAAGCTGCATGCTCCTATAGCCATCATTGACAAAAGGAGACCCGAGGTCAACGTAGCGGAGGTTATGAATATAATAGGTGACGTTAAAGACAAGCGTTGCATACTAGTGGATGACTTGATAGACACAGCTGGCACCCTGGAGCAGGGGGCCAAAGCCCTTATTGAGAGAGGTGGAGCCAAGGAGGTCAATGCATGTAGCAGCCATGGAGTGTTGTCAGGTCCCGCTATTGAGCGTATAGAAAACTCTCATATAAAAGAGCTTGTAATCACAAACACTATTCCACTTGCGCCTGAGAAAAGGATAGACAAGATTAGGGTGCTTTCAATCGCTCCGCTTTTTGCTGAGGCTATTGAGCGGATTTATGAGGGGCTTCCAGTGAGCACCTTATTCGAATAATTTTTAGGGGAAAAAGCAATGTATATAGTAGTTGGTCTGGGCAACCCAGGGAATAAATATCAGGGCACCAGACATAATATTGGCTTTCATGTAATAGATATATTGGCACAGGCCCATGGAATAAATATTAATAAAATCAAACACAAGGCTATTGTCGGTGAGGGTATGATAGCAGGCAAAAAGGTTGTACTTGCCATGCCTCAAACCTTCATGAACAGGAGTGGGGAGAGCCTGCTAGCCCTAAGGCAGTGGTACAAGCAGGAGGACAGCAAGATCATTCTTGTATACGATGATATTGACCTTCCCTCAGGTGTATTGAGGATAAGGCCATCAGGCAGTGGGGGCACCCACAAGGGTATGCAGTCCATAATACATCTTTTAAACACAGAGGACTTCCCCAGGGTAAGGGTTGGTGTAGACAAACCCCCTGAGGGCTGGGATCTGGCGGATTATGTATTATCAAGATTTAGGGACGACGAAGTAGGCCTGGTAAAGGATGCCTGTCAGCGAGCTGTTTTGGGCATTGAATGCATTATATCCATGGGCATAGAACAAGCTATGGGCAGATACAACGGATAGGAGCAGTTAATGGTAACGATACTATTGGCAGCAGCGGCCCTATTGGTCTCATACTTGCTAAACAAAATATTATTAAGGCTCTTAAAAGAAAATGCTGTTATCTACGGAGCCCCTGTCTCCGAAGAGCTACTAAAGACACTACCGGCCTATATCTTAAATAGGCCTATTTTGCTTGTCCATTTCCTGTTCGGAGTGGGCGAAGCAATTTATGATCTTTTAAACAGTGGAGAGCAAACGGGCAGGTGGGCAGCCCTGGTCAGCATAATAAGCCATACTCTCTTTGGAGCGATTACTTACTTTTTACTGACATGGATAGGAAATGTCTACATTGCCATGCCCTTCTCCATGGTCATACACTGTCTTTGGAATTACATAGTTATGCGGAAGACAAGTTAAGGTTAGATTTTTTTAGAAAGGTAGTTGACATAGATGGAGCCGACCTGGTTAAAACCCATGGAAGCATGGTCTCAGTTCGACAATTTAAAGCAATCGGTGAGAAACCTTAGGGGTCTTACCTCTGTTACTGGTCTTTCCGAGCCAGAAAAGTGTCATCTGGCAAGCAGCATCGCATATCCACTTGAAGGCTCATGCTTGTTTGTTACATACGATGACCTCCAGGCTGACAGATATTATAATGATTTTAGGTTATTCTTCCCTAGGGAGACTTTTATCTTTCCCCAGCGTGAGCTTATGCTTTATAATGCCACCGCCCATAGCCATGAGGTAATAGGCCAGCGACTTTCAGTGCTTGAAAGACTGATAAATGGCGAAAATCTCATAATAGTTGCATCCATTGGTGCCCTTATGACACCCAATATGCCAGCCAGGGTCTTTAAAGACAGTCTGATTTATTTAGAGGAGGGCCAAGACTATGACCCCCAGGACCTAATACAAAAAACCGTGGACCTAGGCTATGAACGAGTAGACACAGTGGAGGGAAATGGCCAGTTCAGTGTAAGGGGTGGTATCGTTGATATATTCCCACTGTCCGTAGACAAGCCCTACCGGATAGACTTTTTTGATGACTTTATTGACTCAATCACCACCTTTGACCCCCTGAGCCAGCGGTCGGATGCAAGGGTGGGCAAGGCCTTGATATCTCCTGCCGGTGAGCTTGTTCTAAATAGGGAGGAGCTTTTGGCTGGCAGAGACCGGATTGAAACCAGCCTAGGGGAGCTTTTAAAGAAGACAGCAAGTATGGAAAAGGTATCAGAAAATGAAAAAGTTGAGGCCGGCACGGGTGTTTATGAAAAAACAAGGCCTGGCACAGGTATCGGGGAGATATTAGACAATCTAGAAAGTGGCATGGTTGGGGACTCTCTTTATAATTATATAAATTTCTTTTATGACGAGACTGCAGATATCTTGGATTACCTCAAGGAGGATGCGATTGTATTCCTTGATGAACCGACAAGGTTAAGAGAACATACCAGCAATGCCTACGATAACTTTACTGAGCATTTCAAAGACCTTTATATGAGTGGTGCAGTCCTGCCAGAGCAGGCGGACCTATATGGTAGCTATATTGACTTTATTGCAAGGCTCCAGGATAGAAAGGGCATGGCGCTACAGGCACTGCCAAAAGGCATCATGGGTATAGACCCAAAGCGCATCTACCAAGTCAGCTCCCGTTCTATTCCTAGCTATCAGGGCAAGACTGAGCTTTTAGCAGATGACCTTAAATACTGGAAAAATAAAAAATACTTTATTGTTTTACTGTCTGGTACAAAGCAAAAGGGAGAGGCCTTGCAAATAGCCCTGCTTGAGTATGGTGTGGAGGCAGTTATTTTAGCTGGCAAGGACAGTGATATTAAGGCTGGTCAGATTGTGATTACACCAGGAACACTAAGCAGGGGCTTTGAGTATGTGGAGAGTCGGTTTGTGCTTGTTGCAGACAAGGATATATTTGGTGTACAAAAGCACAAGGCGAAAGCAAAAAAAAGCAGGAAGAAGCTTGACCCCTTTACAGACCTAAAGGAAGGGGATTTGGTGGTCCATGAAAACCACGGCATCGGCAGGTACCTGGGTATAGAAAAGATGACAGTAAATGGGGTAGATAGGGACTATTTAAATGTCCAATATGCAGGTACGGATAAACTCTATATTGCCACGGACCAAATGGACCTAATCCAGCCATATATTAGCATGAATGACAGGCAGCCAAGGTTGTCTAGGCTAGGGGGGCAAGAATGGCAAAGGGCCAAAACTAGGGCCCGCCAGTCGGTTAAGGCCCTAGCATTTGATTTAGTCAAGCTATATGCTTCAAGGGAGGTCAAGATAGGCCATCAATTTAATGAAGATACACAGTGGCAGCGCCAATTTGAAGGGGCCTTCCCCTACGAGGAAACCCCTGACCAGGCCCAGTCTATTTCAGAGGTAAAAAGGGACATGGAGTCAAAAAAGGTAATGGATAGGCTACTTTGCGGTGATGTGGGCTATGGAAAAACCGAGGTGGCCATAAGGGCTGCCTTTAAGGCTGTCATGGATACCAAACAGGTAGCGGTCTTGGTACCAACGACGATACTTGCCCAACAGCACTACAATACATTTGTTAGCCGGTTTGGCGACTTCCCCTTTACGATTCAGGTACTCAGTCGTTTTAAGACAGCTAGGGAGCAAAAGGAAATACTAAAGCGGTTGAAGGAGGGGAATGTCGATGTAATTATCGGCACCCACCGCCTTTTGGGCAAGGATGTCAAATTTAAAGACTTGGGCCTGCTGGTTGTTGATGAGGAGCAGCGCTTTGGCGTGGGGCACAAGGAAATATTAAAGGAAATGAAAAAGAACATTGATGTATTGACCCTGACTGCGACCCCCATCCCCAGGACCCTACATATGTCATTGGTGGGTATACGCGATATTAGTCTTATTGAGACACCACCAGAGGATAGGTACCCTGTCCAGACCTATGTTATAGAGCATAGTGATTCAATGGTTAGGGATGCAATAGTTAGAGAGGTCCAGCGGGGCGGGCAGGTTTATTTTGTCTATAACCATGTCAAGACAATGGAAAAGATGGCAGGAAGGCTCAGGGCCCTCCTGCCTGATATTAGCATCGCTGTTGCCCACGGACAAATGAACGAATCTACACTTGAAAAAACAATGCTGGCTTTTTATGAGCAAGAATATGACCTCCTCCTATGCACGACTATAATTGAAAATGGCTTGGATATACCCAATGTAAACACCCTAATAGTATATGATGCTGACCACCTGGGTCTTGCCCAGCTATATCAGCTACGGGGCAGGGTTGGGCGATCTAATAGGATAGCCTATGCCTATTTCACCTACAGGAAGGACAAGATTTTGACAGAGGTTTCGGAAAAGAGGCTTAGGGCAATTAGGGAGTTTACTGAGTTTGGCTCTGGCTTTAAGATTGCCATGAGGGACCTGGAGATACGGGGTACAGGAAATATTATAGGTGCCCAGCAGAGCGGGCAGATGGCAGCAGTAGGCTATGACCTTTATTGCAAGATGCTAGATGAAGCGGTAAGTACACTAAAGGGTGAGGCAGAAGTTAAAGAGCCTGATGCCCTGATCGATATAAGGGTAGATGCATTTATAGATTCCTCCTATATAGGCCAGCAAAATCAAAGGATAGAGATGTACAAGCGAATTGCTGCAATAGAGGATTTAGAGTATAAATATGACGTTGAGCAGGAGCTAGAGGACCGGTTTGGTGAAATACCCAAGGCAAGTCAAAACCTTATAGACATCGCTTACCTAAAGGCCCTGGCGACCAGTTTGGGCTTTTCACAAATATCCATGCAGGGCAAGAATGTACGTATGAAGCTCGGGCAAAACAAAGGCCTTGACAATAAGACCTTGATGATTATCCTAAATGAAAACAGGAATATGATACGATACTCAGCATCCAATCCACCAATATTTAATATAATGCTCAAGGATGAAGATGGGGAAAAGGGCCTTTCCAAGGTAAGAGGCGTGCTCGAGCGGATGGATGAGCTCAAATGAAAAAAAGTGAAACATACATCCAATACAGCTTATAATGTACACATTTTTATAATAAAAGCTATTGACAATGGCAAATAAAAATGATATTTTTATATAAGTTAGCCTAGACCAACTTTTTATTAGGCCAATACTCACTAGGGGTTGAGTCTATGTATTAC
>DASRNC010000176.1:0-2099 GCA_035647595.1 Bacillota bacterium
GCTTAATCCTTGTTTATTTTGTAGACTATTCATAATAACTATTTGTTTTTCATTTACTTTTAGTCTTTATGACTTAGTTCTTATTGTTATTACCATGATCTTCAGTATATATCTGGTTTACTGCATCAAAGACTTCATATAGTTCAGTTTCATCTTCTAGAGCAACATATACATCGTCGCCCTTTTCATCCTGCTCTACCCGCAAAATTACTATTTCACTTTCTGTAACTTCTGCCTCAATCTCATTTAGCGGGGACAAAACTATGTATTCCGAACTCTTATAATCTAATGTCAATAAATGTTCAAATATTATCTTGTTATTTTTTTCATCTAGTAGTTCAACAATATTTCTGTTAGAATTCTCCATGCTTACTCCTGCTCTCTATTGATATAGTCCAAATATGACTGTAATATAAGTACAGCAGCTATTTGGTCAACTTTTTTTTTGCGTTTTTCTCTTCGCATATCTGTGTCTATCATTGATCTTTCTGCAGCTATAGTAGTCAATCTCTCATCCCAGTAAACAATATCTACATTGGTTATGGCACCAAGCTTCCCCCCTAGCTTCTTAACCTTATCGCTTTGTGGGCCTAAGGTTCCGTTCATGTTCCTTGGCAATCCTATGACTATTTGCTTGGGGTTATATCTTTCTATTATTTCAGATAAGGTGTCAAAGTCATATTTATTATTTCGCCTGACTAATGTCTCTATACCTTGGGCAGTCCAGCCTAATGGATCGCTAATTGCCATACCTATGCGCCTGTCACCTACATCCATGGATAAAATCCTCATATATAGCATCCTCCAAAAAGCATATTAATTAAAGAAGCTTTGGTTAAATTATTTTTATGGCTAACTCCTTGCAAACAGAGCCACAATAACCGCACAGGACACACTTATTTCTATCAACGACGGCTTGTCCTTTTGATATATGCAATGCTCCTTGTTTACACCTATCAATACAGTTTCCGCATGCTTGGCACCAGTCTTGTATTATAAGCTTTCTACTATATGTACAAAGTTTTCTAGAGATATCATCAGGTATATTCCTATTTTTGAAATATGAAACGTTTGCCTCTACTTCTTCTACTCTTTGCATTCCGATAGCCACTGAATGTTTATAAGGAAAATCTAGTATATAGTTGTAGGCAGCTGTCATTTCATCAATCAAGTGACCTCCGCCTAATGATTTCATTATGTATAAGCCTTTACCATTCAGATAGGCAGAAGCGATTGCTCTTTCCATATCAGCTCTTGTGCCGTCTACAATACCTATACCCTTGCAGTTCAGTATTGGATGAATAACGTCGATCTCAACCATCCTTGTTGCGGCTTTAACAGCCTTGATAAAATGGGTTGATATTCCTACGCTTCGTATGTAACCCTTTTCCTTTTGTTTTAAGTAAAACTGAAGGGCTTCATTGTGGCCTTTTAAGGTAAGGTCACTTTCTTGTTCGTGTAACAGGAAAACATCTATATAGTCCCTGTCAATTTCCCTTAAGGCTCTTTCAAAAGTTTTCCTTGCTGTTTTTTCATCATAAGCATAGGATTTTGTAGCAACCACTAGGTCTCTGTTTGTCTTCAATATTGCACGAATGAATGGATAAGTTTCATATAGGTCAGCGGTATCAATGAAATTTATACCATGTTCTACCGCCTTTTCCATGACATACAATCCATCGGAAAAGGCTAGGTGTTTCTGAAGGGGACTAATTGTCAAAGAACCAAAGCAAATCTGTGAAACTATAATATCTGTCTGGCCTAGCTGCTGATATTTCAAATCGACCATCCATCCTATTCAATATTCCCCATATAGGTTCTAACCAGTTCCTCTAGTAGTTCGTCCCTTTCTAACCGCCTTATTACGCCTCTTGCGTTTTGATGGCTAGTTATATAGGTTGGATCACCAGAAATAAAATAACCTACCAGTTGATTAATAGGGTCATACCCCTTTTCCTCTAAAGCCTTGAATACCTTTTTAAAAATGTCCTTGGGTGTATCTGAGGGCTCCTTTTCAATCTTAAATTTCATGGTTTCCTGGAAGTCCCTGCTCATATGACCACTGCCTTCCGTTTTTTTCTGATACTATAGTATATCAT
>DASRNC010000177.1:0-10626 GCA_035647595.1 Bacillota bacterium
ATACCCGATCCGCTAAGGTAAGATCTGCATTTCTGTGCTTACAGTGATAACAGGTTTTACTGGATGGGTACCACTTGTTTATGACAACTAGGTGTTTTCCCTGCTCTTCCAGTTTGTAGCCTAGAAAACTTTTCAGCTTACCATATCCATTGTCATTTGTAGATTTAGCCAGATGCAATAATTGGGCTATGTTTCGCATATTGATGTCTTCTATTGCAACAGCATCATAAGCATTGGTTATCTGCCTAGACAGCTTGTGCAAAAAATCTTTTCTTTGATTAGCTACCTTTTCGTGCAGCTTTGCTACCTTTTGACGTTGCTTCTCCCGGTTTTTCCCTCCCTTCTTCCTTTTTGACAATTTACGTTGTTCCTTCTTTAGTTTGGCTTCTGCTTTTCTGTAATATCTCGGATAATCCGGTTGATTACCCATATGATCCACATATAGAGATCCAGAGGAATAGTCCAGACCCATAACACTATCTATGGTTGGGTTGACCTTTGGAGTTTCAACAGTATATTCCACTAGTATGGATATGTCATATTTCCCTGTTGGTGTGCGGCTAATGGTTACAGATTTAATGATACAATCATCAGGGATGGCTCGATGTAATTTTATATGTACATTCCCCAACTTGGGCAAACGAATGGTTTTGCTATCTATGAGTCGTATAGTGCCTTTTTGGTTATTTGTTGTATAGGCTTTTCTACTGTGATGTTTGCTTTTGAATTTAGGAAAACCAACGGATTTATCCCGATAAAAGTTCTGATAAGCTTGCTGCAGGTTTAACTGGGCATTTGCCAGAGCAAGGCTGTCCACCTCTTTCAACCAGGGGTACTCCTTCTTGTAATCGGCAGGAAGCCTATACTTCTGCTTCTTTAATGCCTCTTTGTTGTCCTTAGACCTCCGTAGCTTTAGGAGGTTAATGAACTTTAGCTAGGCCTCGCTTTGTGAATCAATTTTGGTACAGTGCAAGAAGGCTTGTTATTTGTAAGGATACTTCTTTTCTATGTTCATTTGATATTCATTTAATTTATATATCAGAGCCCCTTTAAAGGAAATTGTACTTGCCCCTTGAAATGCATATTTTTTAAATTCATATAAGCATTCAAATTCCCATTCTACAAAAACTGTTTCCTTATCCCTGTCAAAGAAATTATTATTTATGTCCCATCTTAAAACCTTATTGCCATCTATATTCCAGCCCTCAAACCATTTTTCAGCAATCTTCTTTTTGTTATACACATCTCCTGTGCATTCCTGGATTACTACGTCTTCATGCAATAATGGCGAGAATTCTTTCTTATCTTGTTTTAACCATGAGTCAAAGTACTTCTTGGTAATATAATATGCCGATTCCTCATTCACGTTTTTTTACCCCACTTTTGTTTTGCATTTTAAACACTTACTTTAAATAGCTACTCCCGTATTGCCATGACATATAACACTTGGATGTATAGTTGATGAGTTTTTCTCTTTGTATCTATATCTTCAGAAATCACCAAAAGCCCTACTTCCTCGATATTTTGCTTTGCATTCTTTTCTTGGTATCTACTTAAATCCTTGTTCCCAATTTTAAGTATCCCTAGAAAGTAAGAGTTCTCTTCTGAGATAGAGGCTCCATGTGCTTTTTACTTATTTTACTCACATGTATAGCCTGGCTTTATGTACAGGTCCTTTTCTTTGGGCCCTATCTCATGGTCCCAGACTTTTTCCTTCCATTCCTCCTGGGAAATCTCTTGAATAGCAACTGATACATGAGACAGGTCACATCCCATAGTATCAACTATAGCTGCTGCGACTTTATCAGCACATTTCTTCTTTTGTTCCTGGCTTCTTCCCGGATAGCATTTGATTACTATATGTGGCATAGTAGCACCTCCTTATGGTTTTAAATAAATTATCAGATTCAGATTTCACTTAGCTTTAGCAAGACCGCTCCATGGGGGTTGAGCTCAGCAGTCAGTCTTTCGGAAACTTTCCCCATTATTGTGCGGGACCAGATATCTCTAACCTCATATATGCCCTTAAGCTCTAATTGCCTATGGCTTACTGCTGGGTATGTTTTGCTAAAGGATGTATTAAAGAACGCCACATATATGCTGCCATCCTCATCCCTGCTACTCCAGACCACGGTATCTTGAGTTCTTAGAACCTGTCTTGCCCCATAGGAGTGCTTTAATAGTCTAAGGACCTCCTCATTGGTAATCAGCTTTAATGTCCAGTCATCAATTGCTCTTAGCTCTGTTCCCAGCATCAATGGAGAACGGAATATGCACCACAGGGTCATCATACTTATCTGCTCATCTTTAGTAAAGCAGGTATCTCTCCCTGTACTGCTATCCTTTTTATTATTTACCTCTATACGCCCTAGTGGGAGCATATCGCAATCCGGCCAGCAGCCTTTTTTTACATAAGGGCTCCATTGCTTACACCTTTCAAACATATCATATAGCTGTGGCCAGTTGTCCCAAAAATCACCAGTAATCCTCCACATGTTCGCATACTGGCTTAAGTGGTCGGCTTGGTCTAATAAGGCAGGTCCAGGTGACAGGCTAAGGACCATAGGCCTGCCGCATTTATCTATTGCCCTTCGGATCATCTCTATCTCTCTTTTGCCATAGTATGGGTCATGAGGTTTAAATTCAGTGACACAGATATCATCCACTTTGACATAATCAACTCCCCAGGAAGCATACAGGTCAAATAAAGAATCATAATATTCCTGAGCGCCGGCCACATCCGGATTTACACCATACATATCAGTGTTCCAAGAACAAAGAGAAAAATTGTGGGCTATATCCCTTGCTGTCCTATCAGTCCCTTTGACCGGTGTTGCCGTATGCACTGCCTGCCTGGGTATACCCCTCATAAGGTGAATACCAAACTTTAGCCCCAAACTATGTATAGTATCAGCTATCGGTTTAAAGCCTGCTCCTCCCTTTGCTGATGGGAATCGGTTTTTTGCAGGAATGAGACGTGAATACTCATCCATACATAGGGGAAAGAAATGATTGTACTGAGTTGAGCTAGCCTGCGGTTCATACCACTGGATATCACAGACTACATACTCCCAGCCATATTGCTTTAGGTGCTTTGCCAAAAATTCTGCATTTCCAAGTAGCTGCTCTTCATTCACAGATGCCCCATAGCAATCCCAGCTGTTCCAGCCCATTGGCGGTGTTGGTGCAAATTCATTCTTATCCATTATCTCCACCTCAACTCTATCTTACACTATTGTACTATAAGAGCAACCCACGATCTGCAGACTACATTGAAAATTATGAAATTGTAGGACACGCTATGCTGATAGAGCCTGATACTATAAATGTAGCCTACTTGACCCTATTTGCCTTCCTTGCGCTCTTTCACATCCTGGCGGATTTCATCAAAATCAGCCTCTCGAACAACTCCTGAAGTGCGGTACTTAGCTATTGTACTTGCCAGCACCGCATAGTTTAGCTCAGTTCCCTGGCTGTCTGCGATATAGTCAATCGCCCTGTCAGGACTAATCCCAAAGTGTCCAGCTGTTTGGACCGCGTCTATATTAGCACCAAGGAAGATAAACTCCCAGCTGTATTTATCCTTTTGCTTGTCGATCATTTCCTTGACCTTTTCAGCAGTGTATTCCCGGCTGGAGTTTTCATAGCCGTCTGTTATAATCACAAACATGACTCTTTTGGCCCGGTAGTCGTCAGCTGTATTCTTTTGTACATTCACGATCTTGTTGATTGTTCTACCGATTGCGTCGAGTAGTGCAGTCGAACCAGCAACCTGATACTCCTTGTCTGTCATAGGGCTTACTGCTCCGATGTCAATACGGTCATGGAGTATCTCATAGTTGTTGTCAAACAGTACTGTTGTAATCCGGCATTCACCCTTTACTGCCTTCTGCTTTTCAAGCATGGAGTTGTAGCCACCAATGGTGTCGGACTCCAGCCCACCCATTGAACCACTTTTGTCCAGTATGTATACCAATTCAGTTAATTCTTTTTTCATTTTCGTAGCCTCCTAAGTTTTTTTGTAATCTTAGGATACTACTTTAGTTAAAGGTATAGGTCGCTTCAGAGGCGACAAACTCACCTCGGTCAGTGGCCCCCCAGGAGCTGCTGATCAAAATCGAATAAGACTTCGTTAATCTCAAAAATATCGAACTTTCGGTGTGCGATAAAGTACTTTATTATAACATCAAAGATTAGGGCATTGGATAGGGCATAGCCGGCCCGTTTTAAAAAGTCTTCGGTTTCTTCAAGGGATAATCTAAGTGCCACAGCTAGGGCAATAGCTGTTTGCTTGCTTGGCCTATAGCTCTCATTGGTCCTGATCCTAGAAAATAGTCTCCTGTCTATGTTGGCCCGTTTGTAAACCTCTACATCTGTCATTCCCTTTGCATCTATCAGGGACAGGAGCATCCGGGAAAAGGGCTCGTCTAGGTAGCTGGCCAAATCATCTAGCGGCAGGGGTTCTAAAACTGTCATTGGCGAAACTTCGTCTTTTAGAAACTCATCGGCTAAAGTGTCCTGCTCAGTAGCCTTGGACAGGGCCTCCCTTTCTACATCTAGCAGTTCTACCCGTTCCATTATACGGACATCAACATAATGCTCATCAATGTAGCTTTCAACTGCACCGACTAGTTGGCGACTTATGGAGAAGGCCGATTTGTCAAATATCACAAGGGTAACATCAAGGTCATGAGCTTTAAGGAAATCCTTAATCACCTTTCTTGCAACCATAAGGGCCTTATCCTTTGGATAACCGTAAATGCCACTTGAAATCAGCGGGAATGCAATAGATTCACACTTGTTGTCCAGGGCTAATTTTAACGAATTAGTATAGGCCAAGCGAAGGAGCTGGTCGCTTTGGTCTTTGTCCCAATCCTTGTAGACTGGGCCTGCAGTATGGATAATGTATTTAGAGGGTAGGGCAAAGGCCGGCGTTATGACAGCCTCACCTGTTTTAATCGGAGCGAGTTTGTCACAGGCAGCCTGGAGCTCTTCCGCCCCTGCCTTTTTAAATATGGCTCCACAAACTCCACCGCCCATTTTAAGGTCAGTGTTGGCAGCGTTAACTATGGCATCGACCTTCATTTTGCTTATGTCCTGGCGGACTATGGTAAAAGGCAATAGTCTTCGCCTCCATTCTCACAATATTTACATACCCCATTACAAAGAGGGTGGTGTCCTCTTCCTTCAATAGGCTAACATCATATTTGATCGGTTCCTTTGGTGTAAAGCTAAATACCACTTTTTTAGTTTCCTTGTTTCCCATTGCCTTTATGACCTTATCTAGTGGTACAGCTTTTGTAGAAAACACATCATAAAGATAAAGCGTATCAGCCTCATACTCTGCTACAGCTATAGTATTAAGTGCTTTAATATAGTAAACAAAGTCACTCATAAAGGAGGTTAGGTAAAACATATTCAAGGACTCATTGTCATACATTTGAAGCTTCGAGACTGCTAGTGACTTACCGATAGTCCTGTAAACAAGGTCTCCCACCTCTTGGTCTGACATATCCAGTTTTTCTACCTTTGCTTCTGTATTTTCTACCAATATGGCCTTTGAATTTTGATATTGGTCTACAGAAACAAAACCGAACCTTGGGTAAAAGTCTAGCACGCTATCGTTGGCAAAAAGATATATCAGGTCACACTTATCCTTCCAATAGCCATTTTGATGCCAGCCTTTTGTATTGGTTCGTAGCCTATAGCTTATTGTTAAGCTTCAGTTTATCATTATAATGATGAATCCACAATATGCCATTAGGAAAGATATAGAATAAAAAGCTATCGCTTACTTGCTATCCTAGAATTATTTTACTTCTATTTTTGGCTATGATAAGTTATAAGGTAAATGGCAGGAGAATGAAGATGGATGGTATAATGAACTTAGCCTTTCATGCTCATGAGGATAAAAGGAGAAACCATGCTATTATCTGCAGAACATATTTCCAAGAATTACGGAAGCAAACAACTACTAGAGGATGTTTCATTATACCTTAAAGAAAGAGATCGTATTGGCATCTTGGGTATCAATGGTACTGGCAAAAGCACCCTGCTTAAAATTTTGGCAGCTATAGAGTCTCCCGATCAAGGCTCTATTTCCCTCAACCCAAATATTCAAATATCTTATCTTCCACAAAATCCAGTGATGAAGGATGATTTCACAGTAGTGGAACAAGTTTTTTCAGAATTCGATCCGCGATTTCGTGAAATAAATGAATACGAGGTAAAGGCCATGTTGACACGGCTTGGAATCACAGATTTCAATGCTGCAATAGGTAACTTGTCAGGCGGGCAACGCAAGCGGGTGGCACTTTGTTCTGCCCTGATACACCCAGCGGATATTCTGATTTTAGATGAGCCGACCAACCACCTTGACACTGATATGGCAATATGGCTAGAGCAGCGCCTAAGTCGCTTTACCGGTGGCCTCATTATGGTAACCCATGACCGCTATTTTCTAGACCGGGTTGTAACTCGTATTGTTGAGCTCTCCCATAGCAAGCTATATAGCTACGAAGCTAATTACTCAAAATATTTGGAGGAAAAAGCACAGCAAGCCGAGATGGCCGAGGCAAGCGAACGCAAGCGACAGGCTATTTTACGCAAGGAATACCAATGGATCATGCGTGGCCCCAAAGCACGAGGGACAAAAAGCCGTGATCGTATTGAACGCTATGATGCACTCAAAGAGCAAGCAGGGCCTGAGGAGGATGCTAAGGTACAGCTGTCAACCGTATCCAGCCGGCTGGGGCGCAAGCTAATTGAACTGGAGGGGATTACAAAATCCTATGGCGACCTTAAGGTAATTGATGATTTTTCATACAATATTCAAAGAGACGACCGCATCGGAATCGTAGGGAAAAACGGTGTAGGCAAGTCCACCTTACTCAATATTATAGCAGGGCAAGTAAGGCCAGACGCAGGGACAATGGATGTAGGCTCCACAGTGAAAATTGGTTACTTTACGCAGGAGGGCCGGGACTTGGATGAAAGCCTCAGGGTTTATGATTTCATCAGTGGAATCGCAGGTGAGGTCAAAACTGCAGAAGGCTCTTTTTCCGCATCTCAAATGTTGGAACGCTTTTTGTTTACATCCGACCTGCAATACACGACCATTGGCAGGCTCAGCGGTGGTGAGAAAAGAAGGCTATATCTACTAAGCATACTGATTACGGCACCGAATATTCTACTACTGGATGAACCAACCAATGACCTGGATATTGAGACTCTGACCATTGTGGAGGACTATATTGAATCCTTCCCCGGATCCGTCATTGCAGTCTCCCATGACCGCTATTTTTTAGATAAAATAGCAAGCTCCATTTTCGAAATAAAGGACCAGGGCGAAATTGCACGCTATATGGGCAATTATAGTCAATATGCCGACTTAAGGGTAGAGGAGGAAGCCAGTAAAGCTAAAAAAGACACAGGTCCTAAGGCCAAGCCTGTCACGTCCCCTAAGGGGAATATGGCGCATAGGCCTAGTAAACCAAAGTTTACGTTTAAAGAGCAAAGGGAATTTAAAACAATTGACGACGATATTGCAAGGCTAGAAAGAGAAGTAGCATCCTGCTCTAGTGAGCTTGAAAAGGCCTCCAGCGATTACGTCCGTTTACAGGAGCTTATGAAGGAGATGGGAAAGCTAAAGGCTGATTTGGAAGCCAAAACAGAGCGCTGGGTCTACCTAAATGAACTGGCTGAGAAGATTGAGGCACAAGGCGGCTAAGAAGGCCTGCTACTTTAAGTTTGTATTTACAAAAATAAATAGAAAGCTAAGAATATAAGAATACTTCCAGCTAGTACAAAGAGATGCCATACAAGATGATGGTACTTAAACCAGTGAAAAGCATAGAAAAGGACACCTATACTATAGGCTAATCCTCCAGCTAAAAGGATATAGAATCCAGCAGGGGTTATGGCTTGGAAAATGCTTTTTGCGAAAAAAATAATCAGCCACCCCATAGCCAGATAGATAAAGACATGGAGCTTTACATACCGGTCAATCCAAATTGCCTTGAGCAAGACCCCCACAATTGCCAATGCCCATTGAATGGCGCAAATAATGATTCCCCTTGTTCCACCAATTGCTATGAGACATATAGGAGTATAGCTGCCTGCAATCAATATATAGATCGATAAATGGTCAAATCTCTCAAATACATTCTTTGCCTTCCCTTCCCTAAAGGCATGGTATAGGGCAGAGCTTGTATATAATAAAACTGTAGACACGGAATAAACCATCATACTTACTAGGTATAGGACATCCCTATTTCTCGCACCCTTCACGGCGAAAACTACAAGGGCAGCAACGCCTAACACTGCTCCCACACAATGTGTTACTGCATTTGAAATCTCTTCTCCCCTGGAAAAGTTTTTTCTTATACCAGCTTCCGGATTTTTCAAATTGTACATTCCTCCCTTATCATAGGCATACAGCATAATACATCTATCCTTAGTCCAATATGATCTGTGAAATTACTTTTTAGCGATAAATAATATATGGTTGCTTGCCCCTAAAAACTCTGGCTTTTCACAGGTATATAAGTGGTACTTTAGCCACTGCTTGTAAGCCTGATCATTTAGTTGGTTGATTTTATCACTGAAAAGTTCGTTCATACCATCCGATGCAATCTCTTTTATAATTGTTGCCCCGCATTGTGCCAGCAGTTCTCTTGCAGCTGACACAGTGTAAAAGATAAATGGAGAATCATCAACCTTGAATGTATTTTTATTATAACGGCCGTTTTCCAGAAAATCAGGATCATAAAGCATAGCTTCTGTAGTTATGACCATATCATTGTTAATGAATGCAAAATACGCTCTACCCTGCTTTGTACTAACTCTTAAGGTTTCCCAAACACAATCAGCCCTATCCTCAGGTTTTGCCATGTGATATAAGGGACCAAAGCACAAAACAATGTCAAAGGACTCATCATGCAAAAGTCTTAATTGTTCCAGGGCATCCCCCTCTATAACACTTAAATCCATATCATCAGTTTTCATATTTTCAATAGCCTGCACATGTTTTTTTACAAGCTCAACTGCTACAACTGAATAGCCTTTTTGCGCAAAATAAATACTGTACCTTCCCGTTCCTGCTCCTAGGTCCAGTATTTTCATACCCGGTTTTAATACATCCTCTATATACTTAACCGTTGTTATAAATTCAATATTTGTAGCCTTCGAATCCAGCCGTGTTGATTCATCAAAGATATCATATATCGCTGATACCTTCTCAAACTCATCTTCAATTTTGTTAATTTCATCAAAAGACATCATATACCCTCCATCAAGAAGTTAGGCCTTTATCATTATCTTCATTCTACTATAGTCAAGACCAGAACAACAATGGCTAAATTACGTCGTTGCAAAAGTCCCTACTTATATCTAAAAGCTCTTTTGACCAAAAGGCATTTCCACTATGACCGACCCCATCTAGCTCATAATACTTGACAGCTTGCTTTTTGTCCTTTAATGCCTTATATAGCTTTCTACTGTGGTCTACGGATACTACCTCATCCCGGTTTCCATGAAATAAAAGTACAGGTGGTAGGGCTAGACCTTCTTTTATATACAATTCACATGATGCTTGCATCGCTAAATCTGGATGGTCCTCTACTCGTTTTACTCCTAGCAAGTCTGCAGTAGGCCTTGTCTTCATCCAGGGCGGTAGCTCTTCCTTCTGACATAGGATTAAATCAGATGGAGCTGCCTGGGCAATAATACCCCTTATACTATAATCCTTCATCCCTACTGTCTCTGGTCCCCATACACCATTTGCCTTGGTAAAACCCGTCATAAGTGCAATATGACCTCCAGAGGAATGTCCAGCTAAAAAGATTCGTGATGGATCTATATGAAACTTAGTAGCATTTTCTATTAGATAAGATGCTGCCCGATGCATATCTTCTATAGGGGCAGGGAAAGCTGCAATATCTAACTCCCGAACCTGTACCATGGCTACCACTATCCCATGTTCAGCTAATTTACATACCTTTGGAATGTCATTGTACATTTCCTGCCTATACCAGGCTGCACCAGGCACATATAAAAGTACAGGATAGCTAGCATCCTGTTTCCATTCCCTCCGATAGGGAATAAAAAGTTGAAGCCCCCGCTTGCATCCTTCATTTTCATAGTACAATTCATCAGGCGCATAAAGCCATTCTGTTTCACTATATGTAACTGATATCTTTCCCACACTTTCTTCTTCCCATGAAAAGGGTCTTTTGTTTAGTTATAAATTATTGTGTTATCAGATGAATAACGCCCTGCGAAGCAAGAGTCACAGGACGTGACGACCTTAAAAAGTATCATATTTAGTGTTCTTTAATTATAAACATTGTGAAGTAAACAACTTCTAATTATTTTCATTTTCTACCCATATAAAGTTGGAAAATATAGTCCACTGTATGTTGACCACCGTGTTTAATAATTACTTCCTTTATACCGGCATATAAAGCTTGCCGGTTGCTTTCAGGTAAACTTTTATGGTCAGACATAGTTTCAAGTAAAACGATATATTCATCTGCACTATATGTTTTTGCACCATCATAAAATCTCATTAATACATCCTTAAAACCATAATCTTCTAAACCCTCAAACCCATAGGAAATATAAATT
>DASRNC010000178.1:0-10015 GCA_035647595.1 Bacillota bacterium
GATAAGGACTGTGATATAAGGGTTGATGGTGTCAGCTTTTCCTACCCTGGCGGAGAAACTCATGCCCTTGAGGGTGTTAGCTTTACCATAAGGCGGGGGGAAACAACAGCCATTGTCGGTGAAAACGGATCAGGCAAGTCCACCCTAGTTAGGCTAATAACAGGCTTATACCTACCAGACAAGGGTAGGGTTTACCATGGTGATGTTGATACAGCCAAGGTCTCCACCAAAAAGCTTTATAAAAATATTTCCGGAGTATTCCAAAAGTATCAAAGGTATCAACTAACTCTAGGGGAAAACATAGGGATCTCTGATACGGACCTTGAACCCCATGATGAATATCTAGATGTGGTATCAGCCATGGCTAACCTAGACCCTAAAAATAAATCCTTTACCCAAGGCTATGAGACCATATTGTCTAGAGAGTTTGGTGGAGTTGATATTTCAGGAGGCCAGTGGCAGAGGGTAGCCATAGCTAGAGGCTTCTTCAGGCCCCATAGCCTTATAGTCCTAGATGAGCCGACAGCGGCCATAGATCCGCTAGAAGAAAAGAGGATATACGAGGGCTTTGCCAAAATAGCATCTGATAAGACCGCCATAATAGTAACCCACAGGCTTGGGTCTGTTAGGCTGGCTGATAGGATTATCGTCATGGACAAGGGCAAGGTGGTGGATATAGGTAGCCATGGTGAGTTGGTTTCTCGGTCTGGCAAATATAAAGACATGTGGCAAGCCCAGGCTAAATACTATGTATAATCATATTTACTATAGCTGTAGGTAGATTCATAAGGCTAGATAGAGAGCAAGAAAAGGTGAGATTAAAACCATACTAGCTGTTTTGTTGATATAATGATAGGTGATAATATATAAACAAAGAGGGACTTAGAATAAGCTTCAATCTATAAGTGCTAACAAGGGAGGGAATTTTGTGATCGAGTGTAGTCATTGCAATATACAAGACACTGACCAAAGCTGTATTGCCATAGTGCCGATATTCTCTAATCTTACCCATAGTGAGATACATGAGATAGCTATGATAACGACCAGCCGTGAATTTAAAAAGGGTGAGATAATTCATATGGCGGGTGATGAGGCAGATAGACTTTATGTGATTCACAAGGGGAGGGCCAAAATAACAAAGCTGTCCGAAGCCGGTAAGGAACAGATTATCCGAGTACTAGGGCCTGGTGATTTCCTTGGGGAGCTCTCTTTATTTATACAAACACCCCTAGACAGCAATGCAGAGGCTCTAGAGGATATGATGGTATGCATGATCGAAGGCGATAGGTTAAAGGGAATTATAGGTAAAAACCCCACAATAGCTGCCAAGGTCATAGAGGAGCTAAGTAGGAGGCTGCAAGGCTCAGACCGTCTTATAGAATCTTTAGGACTACACGATGTTGAGCAACGTGTAGCTGATGTCTTGCTAGGCTATGCCCGAGACAAGGACGAGATAAGACTACCCCTTAGCAAAAAGGACCTGTCTGCCCATATTGGGATTTCTCAGGAGACCTTGAGCAGAAAGCTATCCTTATTTGAGGACATGGGCTTGATAAAGCAGTCGGGACATAGGGATATAAGCATAAAGAACCGACTTGGCTTGGAGGAAATAGTAGACTTGATGTGATTTTAGTCTATTATCTAGACAAAGGAAGGATAGTTTTACATAGTGAAGTTGTCAAAATATCCTTGGATATATACTACTGGGGTACCCTTGTCTCCGCTGCCAGAGACTAGGTCACTCAAGGAGCCTATAAGGTCAGTAAGCCTCCTAGGGGTAGTGCCCTGGGATTCCTTTGCCCCCATCAAATCATCATCCTTGTTTTCAATAAAAGAGGAAACTGCATCCTTGAGTTCTTTACCCCTAAGGTGACTAAATTGGTTGTCAGCTAGGTATTTAAGCTTTACCTCATTGGGCTTGCCCTCAAGGCCCTTGGTATATGCTGGGGATACAATCGGATCGGCTAGCTCCCATATCTTGCCCACGGGGTCCTTAAAGGCTCCGTCTCCGTAGACCATAACCTCAACACTTTTACCTGTTCTCTCCTTGATTTGTCTTTGGATATTGTCAACTAAAAGCTGGTTGTCTCTAGGAAAGAGTTTTAAGGTTGTATCTGTTGCCTTGTTGCTGCCTAGGAGGCCATATTCCTCGTTGTATCCGTTATTGTCGATTGATTCTTTGAGTATATCGTCAAGACCAAATATCTTTTCTGCTCCCCCAGTCTTTAAAACTCGCCTAGTCCTATGTCTAGTATGAACATCACAGACTAGGATGGTCTTAGTGGACTTTAATATTGTGGTTGGGTTGTTTGAAAAAACAATCTCACAGGGAGTATTATACTCCTTGGCTATTGACTTGTAGTAGTCTACATAGTCAACGCCTGTAAATTGATGCTTGGTATATCCGAAATGACTACGGTATTCCTTCTCTGTTAAGACATCGGACCAGGGGTTAACGCCCCTTTCATCGAGCAAGCATTCATCAAAAAGGTGGTTTCCCACCTCATCTGCCGGATAGCTGAGCAGGATTACTATTCTTTTTGCTCCTTTGGCAATGCCTTCAAGGCATAGGGCAAACCTATTCCTACTTAGGATTGGAAAGACTAGACCGATTGTATCATCTTTATATTTTTCCTTTATATCCTTTGCAATTGCATCTACTGATGCATAATTGCCCTGGGCACGTGCTACAACCGACTCGGTAATTGACAAAATGTCCTTGTCTTTTATGGAAAAACTCTCAGCTTTTGATGCCTTTAGCAGGGTGTCTACAACCATATTCTCTAAATTGTCGCCCTCATTTATTATTGGCGTCCTAAGTCCTCTGGCTATTGTGCCTGTCATTCTTTCCATAGGTTTACATCTCCCAGCTTTAATATATTTAGCTTAGTAAGAGTAGCTATTTTTTATACAAACTCTCTTCCATATTGTAATATACACCATTTGTATGATATAAGTAAAGTAAATAGATATGATACTGGGTATAAGGAGGGGTTATATGTCTGTAAAACTTGACTTGTATAGGATTTTTTCTGTTACAGCCCAGCACCACAGCTTTTCAAAGGCTGCCAGGGTACTTTTTATGACCCAGCCAGCAGTCAGTCAGGCCATCTCACAATTAGAAGAAGACCTGGATACCAGGCTGTTTTCTAGGTCTTCAAAGGGTGTCAAGCTGACAAATGAGGGAGAATATTTGTACGAATACGTAAGTTCAGCCTTAAAGCTGATACAGGCTGGAGAAAAGAGGCTGGCAGAGACAAAGGAGCTTGATATTGGTGAGCTAAGGATTGGTGTTGGTGATACCATATCGAAATATTACCTGCTCCCCTATCTTGAAAAATTCCACAACACCTATCCCAATATAAGGCTCAATATTATAAATCGCACTACGCCAGAGCTTTGTGCCCTTGTAAATTCTGGCGAGGCTGACCTGGCGGTATGCAACCTTCCTATCAGGGATTCTTCTTTAGAGATCATAAAATTAAAGCAAATACAGGACACCTTTGTCTGTGGAGACCAATACAGGTATTTACTTGACCATGAGCTCGAGCTCAAAGAGCTAACTGGCCTACCCTTGATATTTTTAGAGCCAAAGGCCAATTCCCGACAGTATGTAGATGGGTTTTTAGCTGCCAATGGGGTCAGGCTAAAGCCTGAGATAGAGCTGGGGTCCCATGAACTACTTCTTGAGTTTGCCAGGATCAACCTAGGACTTGCCTGTGTTATCAGGGAGTTTTCCTTAGATTATTTAAACTCAGGCCAGGTATATGAGCTAAAGCTAAAGAAAAGTATACCTAAACGAGATGTAGGCTGCTGCTTTTTAAAGAGTGTATCCTTAACGCCTGCCTCAGAGAGATTTGTAGAGATTTTAATGGACAAATAGGCTTAAGTGAATCAAACATAAAATAAAGATAAGTAAAATCCCTACCAACATTTTATATAAATACGGTACTTATATATTGAAGTGCCAAACAGGTGGTGAGCAATATGGAAATGGACGAAAAAATGATACAAGGGTATGCAAAAAAAATAATGGGCTTTGCATACTCTAAAACAAATAACCTGCAAACAGCAGAGGATTTGTCTCAGGAGATACTCCTTGCCCTGTCCTCCTCTTTGAGGCGCCAAGAGAGGATAGACAACATGGACGGCTTTGTATATAGAATCTGTTCCTATACCTGGTCTAAGTTCCTAAGAAGCAACAAAAAGCATTGGAATAATATCGATATTGATGCTTTTTTTGACCTTGGAGATGAGTCTAGTGTGGAGGAGGATGTACAGCTAAACCTGATGATTGAAGGGCTAAAGCAGGAGCTTGCCTATCTGACAAGAGTCCACCGGGACATAACTTTAATGTTCTATTATGAAAACAAGACCGGAGGGCAGATTGCAGACCTACTTGGCATACCACACTCAACTGTTCGTTGGCACCTTAGCGAAATAAAAAAGAAACTAAAGGTAGGGATAGAAATGACTAATAAAAACTTAGCTATGAAACCAAAAAGGCTAATAGCAGGGCATGACGGCTATATTTCGCCAGACTATCACCAATGTGGCCTGGGTCAGGATAGGCTAGTGGACAATATATGTATAGCCTGCTATGGCAATAAACTAACTATAGAGGAGATAGCCAGGTCCCTGTCCGTTGCAGCAGGCTATATTGAGCGCCATATTGAAAGGCTTGTCTATATAGATTATCTTCGTGTGGTAGATAAAAATAAATATACCACCAATTTTTTCATTGGAACCGTCAGGCATGACGTGTTAGTGGGCAAGTACCATTACCACAATATCGGGCCATATGCTGAAAGGATTCACAAGGCCTTTGAGAAAAGGTATGACAGGATAAGGGCAATTGGCTTTTTGGGAAATGACCTAGACAAGGATTTTGTACTTTGGGCCTTGATCCCCCTAGCTGTAAACAGACTCTACTATACGTCCCTAAAGGCAGTTTATAAAAGAAACCGACTGGTAATCGATACCCCAAGGCGCAAGGATGGGTCCCAGCACTGGGTATGTGCATGGTTGGTAGAGGACGATTACCTTGACAAGCAGACAGAGTTTAGCAGGGAAGAGCTAGACTTTTATGACAAGAGTTTCGGTAATGGCATAAAGACCAGAAATAATGATCAGGGCCTTGCATCCTTGCAGCTAGAGAGCAAGGCTACAATAGATGCAGGATATCATTGGCGAGAATTTGAATCGCAGGACTTAAATGAACTTTCTAGGATAGCGAATATCATTACGGATGGACAAGACCCAAATGACCTAGACAAGCTGCTAATAGCCAAGCAGGCTGAATCAGGCTATGTTAAGATGGAATCTGGCAAAGCCAAAATCTTGATACCCTATTTCACAAAGGACCAAATGGAGGAGCTTCACCTTGTCTTAGATGAGATATATAAGGAGCTTGGGGAGGAAATATTCACAGACTATATAGAGAGCCTGGCAGACATCACCCAAGCAGAGCTACCCGATTTTATCTCCAAGGAGGAAAGGACATACCTAAAGTACAAGGCTTACCCCCAGTATGCTATTCTTTATTGGCTAGCTGACAAGGGTATGGTCCGCTATCCTACTAAAGAAGAGGCTAAAAGGCTTTGTACAGTGGTTTGGCAGGAAAAATAGCTTGTTGGCTTTATACAGGAAGGGCTTGATAATAAAATTTATGCATGGTTTGCATAAAAAGCCTTGACAGGATTTTACTTTGAGCATAGTATAATTACTGTTAGATGAAAACTTTAAAATCATGAAAGGAAATAATATGACCAAGACGCTTAGATGGATCGCGCACAACTATATAATAACTGCCAATTTAGCATATTACGGGATAGCTGTGTCCAAATTTAATAGATCCATCAAGGACCCTATAAGTGTATTGGAGAGTTCATATTAGCTAATGTCGGATAATTAGTAATATAGAAATGTAGATCCCAAGGCTTATAAGGCCTTGGGATTTTTTTAAGTATTTATATCTGACAAGGGGAGAGATTTTTATGATAGAGATTAATATAAACAAGCTAATCAAATACTATGGAGCCAACAAGATATTTGAAAATATTAGCTTTTCTATAAAAACAGGCGATAGGGTGGGCCTAATAGGCAAAAATGGTTGTGGTAAGACAAGCCTTATAAAGATACTCATGGGTATTGAGGACTACCAGGGTGGCGATATTAACATCAGAAAGGGTGCTGATATTGGCTGGCTTGAGCAGGTTGCCACCTATGGGGACCATGTGAGCACTATGGATGTTATCCTGTCTGCCTTTGACGACCTATTCCACTTGAGGGGCCAGCTAAAAAAGCTAGAGCAGAGGATGTCAGCCCATGACCAGGGCAGCAAAGGACTTGAAAAGGATTTAGAAAGCTATGGAGAGCTTACTGCCAGGTATGAGCTTGAGGGGGGCTATGAGGTAGACACTAGGGTTGGCAAGATTACCTCAGGCCTTAAAATTTCAGACCAGCTAAAGGAGCTTAAGTTTAACCAGCTAAGTGGTGGTGAAAAGACCAGGGTCCTGCTAGCAAAGACCCTACTTGAAGAACCGGATATTCTACTACTTGACGAGCCAACAAACCATCTTGACCTGCCATCTGTAGAGTGGCTAGAGGATTTTTTAAAGCAATACAAGGGTAGTGTCTTGATAATATCCCATGATAGGTACTTCCTTGACAATGTAGTAAAGAGGATAATTGAGCTGGAATTTGACAGGGCCAATATATATGAGGGCAATTATTCCTACTATACATTGGAGAAGGAAAGACGGTTTTTATTAGACCTAAAATACTATCAAAATCAGCAAAAGAAGATAGACCGGATGGAGGACCAGATAAAGCGTTACCGGGTATGGGGCCAAATGCGGGACAGTGAAAAGATGTACAAGAAGGCCAAGGAATTAGAGAAACGCCTTGAAAAGCTGGAAAGGGTGGAAAAACCCAGGCTCTACAATAGGAAGGTTAGGCTAAACGCAGACTCAGCTGGCAGGTCAGGAAGGATTGTCTTGGAGCTAGAGGGCATTAGCAAGGGCTTTTCTGAGGAAAAATTACTTGAAGATGTTGGCCTTACCCTCTTTTATCAGGATAGCGCCTGTATACTAGGGGAAAACGGAACAGGCAAAACCACCCTACTGAGGATTATATTAGATGAGATTGGGGCCGATGGTGGCAGTGTAAGGGTTGGCTCTAGAGTAAAGATTGGTTACCTGCCCCAGATGGTATCCTTTGAGGATGAGGATATGACCGTGCTAGACTACTTTGCAAGGGAGCATGGAGTCTCCTATGGGGCAGCCAGGATTCAGCTATCAAAGGCATTGTTTTACGGTGAGGAAGTAAACAAGAGGATAAGGTCCTTGTCGGGTGGGGAAAGGAGTAGGTTAAAGCTTTGTTCTTTGACCTTTGACCAGGTCAACCTGCTCATTCTAGATGAGCCAACAAACCATCTTGATATAGATTCCAGGGAGGTTTTGGAGCAGACCTTGTCTGAGTATGAAGGCACCTTACTGTTTGTATCCCATGACCGCTATTTTATTGGCAAGCTGGCTGATAAAGTCATCGCTATAGAGGATAGGGACCTCAAGGTATACAAGGGTGATTATGCCTATTATAGGCGGGAGCTAGAAAGGTTAGAAGCCATGGAAATGGCTACCAATACCAGGGGTGACCTTGCAAGAACTAAATCCTTGGGCAAGGCTAATGAAAATAAGAGACCCGGTAGACAAAGTCTAGCTGGAGCTAGGGGCAGGGGCAAGGCCCTGGGGGAGCTAGAGGCTGGCATAGAGGAAAAGGAGCAGGCCATAAGGCAGGTCACTAAGATGATGAATGAGCACAATGATGATGTAGACAAGCTACAGGAGCTTTATAGTGAAAGGCAGACCCTGGAGGAAGACCTAGAGGGTGAATACAAGGAGTGGGAGGAATTGTCCTCTAGCCATTAATGAAGCTGCTAGTTGCTTTAACCTATGGTCAATGCTATAATATAAAAAAATAAATATTTATTGCTAGGGGAGCTTAGGCTGAGAGGATTATATCCGACCCTTTGAACCTGTAGGATAATACCTGCGTAGGGAAGCTATGTTTGAATTAAACATGGAGAGCTTCTTCATGTTTTTCTTTTTTCTCTGGCAATGAGTAAAAACAATTTTAGGAGGTTTTATTATGTTAGGCAAGACATTATCCCACCTGACTACTATCTTTGAGAAGTTTAAAGAGCTTTCGCCCACAACAGTGGCAGTAATCATAGTGCTCTTTATTGTAGGTATAGGTGGACTTATTCTTATGAAGAAGGGCAAGGAGGTAAAGTTTACGACAAGAATGCTGGTCATGGCCAGCCTTTGTATAGCACTTTCATTTGTCCTATCCTACATTCGCCTGTTTAGGATGCCCCAGAGCGGGAGCATTACCCCTGCTAGCATGTTACCCCTGATACTCTTTGCAGTTATTTACGGACCCATCCCTGGAGTTTTTGCAGGCATGGCCTATGGGATACTTCAGTACTTTCAGGGAGGCTTTGTTGTCCACTGGATCCAGTTTATTATTGACTTTCCCCTGGCCTTTGGTCTACTAGGATTAGCAGGCCTATATAGAAAGAACATGGTGTTTTCAACCTTCATAGCTATATTTGCTAGGTTCCTAATGCACTTTCTAGCCGGTGTAGTATTCTTTTCTGAGATAACTCAGGCCTCGGATATAATGCCTTCAATATGGTTTTCTCTTACTTACAATGGCACATACCTGGGTATAGAGTTTCTGATTAGTGCTTTTATCCTAATGTTACCCCCCATTAAGAAGATGATCAGCCACCTTCGAAACGCATATGGTGATGCAGCAATACATTGATCTTGAGCGCTTGGCCTGGTTAGCCAGGCGCTTTTTTTTTCTCTTTAAGGGCCCACGGGTGGCTTGTGGAAATAAGTTACTGTAAAATACGAAGGGTATATAATATAATCAAAGCTAGACCTTGCTATGAGGCTCGACTAGAAGTATCACCTATGGCACATAGCCCAAGGTTTTTCCAGTCATACTAAAATGAAGTCAAAGACTAAATGCGAAGGGTGTTTTTTAATGAGTAAAAGAGCTCTAGAGAACTATGCAAGTATTGTTATAAAGAAGGGTATAAACCTACAAAGGAACCAAACGCTAGTAATATCGAGCCCCATTGAGTGTGCAGACTTTGCCAGGCTGGCTGCACAAAGAGCATATGATGAGGGTGCCCGCCAGGTGGTTTTAAGGTGGAATGATGAGCTTTTGTCCAAAATCACCTACAAGAGTGCACCAGATGAGATTTTTGACGAGTTTCCCGATTGGCAGAGGGAGTATTTTGAGCACTATGACAGTATAGATGCAGCCTACCTTAGCATATCCGCCTCAGACCCTGAGCTTTTTTATGATGTGGACCCTAGCCGTATATCAAGGTCAAACAAGGCAGCCTTTACAGTCCTAAAGGAACACTCAGAGCGGACCATGTCCAACAAAAACAGGTGGTGTGTTATATCAGTCCCAACTTTAGCCTGGGCTAAAAAGGTATTTCCAGACCTTCCTGGGGACAAGGCAGTTGAAAAGCTTTGGGATGCTATCCTAAAGGCAGTAAGGGCAGATACAGATGATCCAGTGGCCGAATGGTCAGCCCATATAGGCAGGCTAAAGTCTAATATGGAAAAGCTGAATGGCCACCAATTTAAAGCATTGCAAGTAAGGAATTCACTAGGCACAGACCTTAGGATTGAGCTACCTGACAAGCATATCTGGCTTGGAGGGTCTGAGGATTCGGCGGACGGCATAGAATTTATAGCCAATATGCCAACAGAAGAGGTATTTACTGCGCCAAAGAGGGATGGGGTCGACGGCAAAGTAGTAGCTTCAATGCCGCTTAACTACAATGGAAACCTAATAGAGGATTTCTCAATAACCTTTAAGGATGGTAGGGCAGTTGATTTTTCTGCAAAGGCTGGCTATGAGACATTAAAGCAGCTAATAGAAACAGATGAAGGGTCCCATTACCTTGGCGAGCTGGCCCTTGTCC
>DASRNC010000179.1:0-2022 GCA_035647595.1 Bacillota bacterium
GCATTATGTAGCTGGGTGATAGCCTTATTTTTCTTTGCCTTGATAATATCAACTAGCTTTTTATCAAAGACCTAGCAGAATACTCTCATCCTCTACAGGTGGGAGATGAATGCGAAAATTAAACCATAAAATTAATTAAATATTACGAACATGTGTTTGCGCTAAGCCTAAAAGTTGATACAATAGGTATATGGAAGAATTCTAATTAGGTAGCTTTCTAGAGGAGTTACCAAGGGGTAAGGAGGTGAACACATGATTCGAACACTAAAAACTCCTTTTCGCTCATCAAAGACTAACTTAAATAGATTGTTTCAGTGCAACCGTGAATCAGCAACTGTTTGAAATGGTTGTCTTAAGTACTCCAAAGAGCATCATTTGAGTACGGGACAATGGATTAACTTAAGTGAATTGCAAAAACTCACAAGGGGTCAATATAACCTTCATAGTCAAAGTATCCAGTCCGTGCAGGAAAGGTATATACAGGCTAGAACCAATGCCTGGGAGGATAAGAAGAAGGATGGCTTTTCTATCTCCCCTGAAGGCCATATTTTGCTAAAGATGTGCATACTAAATGGGAAACGTCAAACCCCAATTAAGGTTAAGGTAGCTCTTTTGCCCCAGGGAAAGAAACACTAAGAGGCATAGTAAAAATCCAAATCCAAAGCAAAGGAACCGTAACTTAAACCAGAAGATGAGTCAATGGTCATTTGGTATTTTGAAGAATTATCTGATCTATAAGCTTAAGGCAGTAGGTATTGAGCTTATGGATATAGATGAGTCCTATACCACGCAGACATGCCCTGTCTGCAACCAGTTGTTTTATCAAACTCATACATAATCTTTCGTTCATACAAAAATTCGTTATATAGGCGTCTACAGGTTTCCATGGTTTCATCAATAAACATAAAGTACCGTCACGCTGCCCACTGTTATTTAGCAGACCCTGAGTACGGTGAGCGCTTTTCCAAAGCCACTGGTCTAAGCGTTGACAAGGTCAAGGACCTTGCCATTAGCGCCCAAACTCAAAATTGTCTGGATCCGGACCAAACCTCCTATTTTCATTTTGGTCGTTTATGGCTTTCATATCATCACCTGATAATTCAAAATCAAATATATCTGCATTTTCAACAATCCGATCTTGCCTTACAGATTTGGGGATGGTAACAACACCATGCTGTATATCCCAGCGCAAGACGATTTGAGCTGGAGTCTTACCATACTTTTCTCCTAGCTGATTTATTATAGGCAGGTCTAGGTTACCCTGCATCAGTGGGCTCCAGGCCTCAAATTGAATTCCCTTTGACTTTGAGTATTTCCGTAGGTCGTCTTGAGTAAGCAGGGGATGAAACTCTACCTGGTTTACCATAGGAGTGACCCTTGCATCCTGGAGTAGATCCTCCATATGATCCTTGTGGAAATTGCATACACCAATTGCTCGGATACGGCCCTGCTCATAAAGCTCTTCCATTGCTCTCCATGTATCCTTGACGGTGCCCTCTAATGGCCAGTGAATCAAATAAAGATCTAGAACATCCAGCTTTAGCTTTTCCATACTGGACTGAAAGCCCCGCAGGGTCTTATCATAGCCCTGGTTACGATTCCATACCTTGCTTGTGATAAAGAGCTCATCCCTTGGGATATCGCTATCTCTAATGGCATTGCCAACTCCATCCTCGTTTCCATAGGCGGCAGCAGTATCAATTGACCGATAGCCAGCATCGATTGCATGTTTAACTGCAGTTTCCACCTCCGGACCATCCTCTATCCTCCATACGCCAAAGCCCATAATAGGCATTTTGACGCCATTATGTAATTTTACAGTACTTTTAAGACTGTCATACATACTAACACATCCTTATCCTTTATATATATTTATTACCCATAAGAGGTCTTATCAAACATTAATAGCCTTCTACGAAAATGCACGAAATATAGGTTTTTGTGTGAAATTCAAATTGACAGTTGAAGCTTAACAATGTAAAATTATTTCAGTAGGGTTTGGGGGTAAGTATAGTATGGGAA
>DASRNC010000180.1:0-2866 GCA_035647595.1 Bacillota bacterium
GTATTGTGTAAAGATTTCATTATAAATTCCTCCTTATTAGTTTCTCGTTTCTCTAAGCCTGCTTTAAAAAGTCCTAGCTCTTTATCTACAAACCAATCCATATAATTTATAATATCGTTCGTTTCAAAGTTAGTAATAGCATCATCTACTAAACCGTTGCTTATATGATTTGCTAAATTCCTGCTTATGTTAAAATCTTCTTGTAATATGCGAGCAACAACAGGCTGATACCAACCTACTAGCCTTTCATGTGAGAATTTTTCTACTTTAACATCTACTTTAGGTTCTTCCTTTTTAAATAATCTTTCAAACATTTTTATTCCTCCCTTTAGTCCTCTTACATCAACTTCCGTCTAAACTTCTGGCTATTCTTTGCAATCCTGTCTTTATGGCTTCTAATCAATGGTGTTTCTGGCTCTACTGGCTTAGTGTATGCGACATGGTAAGCCAGCAGGTTATACCTTAAACTGTCGAAACAATGGTCTATGCTGCAATCAGCTACCTTCTCCGGGTTCTTATCGTCTTTAGGTAATTGCGGTAAAGTCTCTATTAGCTTGGTGCAAGTATCGAAAATCTGTAGCTTAGCTGTCCATTTGCCGGTATTCTCGTCAACATACGGCTTTAAATACTCATGCACGGTGGCCTTGCCCAGTTTGCGGTCGGTTACTGCCTTGATAAAACCGTATTTAATACCGCCATCCATGTAATAGTCAATTAAATTTTTACCGGAAATATCTCTAACATGAGTATGCCAAGCATCTAAACCTGCAACTATGTAATCTAGCTTTTCTATCTTATCTACTGCTTCTCCATCCTCGATAGCTGTAAACTTGCAACGCTCCATAAACTCGGTAGCTTGGTCGCTATAAATTAGCTTGGGTTCTTCTTTTTCCCTTGTAAACTCCCTATATATGTAGACTGTGCCGTCCTCACTTACTGCTGACCAATAAAAAGCAAAGGGATCGTCATACCCATTATCCACTGATGCCCACTTTCGCCAATGCTCGGGGATAGGGAAGGGTTTGCATACATGGACTTCTATTGAAAACTCTGGAAAAGCTGTCGCTTCACCTGCTGAAAAGGCTTCTTCCGCAGTGGAAGGGTATTCTTGCAAATAAGAATGAGGTAAATCTTTCTTAGTCTGTTCGTACCACTCCGGGGTTCTTCGTGGGTCTGTCCACCATGGAAGAAATATCCCTTTAAACTGGTTAGCTCCCTTTACTGCCATGTGCCATGTCTCCTCAAACAAAGTGCCTATCTTTGCGGTACTAATGCCGATAACTTGACCACCACTAGGGCGGTTAATGGTTGGGTAAGCAGCACTCCATATCTGTTCCGCCCACTGCTGAAATGCCCACTCATCTAAAATTACTAGGTTTGCGGTAAATGAACGACCACTATCGGGTGCAGAGGTCATAGAGTTAAACACAGACGGCTCTTGTTTGTTAGGATGATGTATTGTAATGGATAAGGCTGTAGTCTCCCATGCTGAGCCTTTCCATGTGCTTTGAGCGTACTTCTTTTCTTGTATCATGAAGTCCGGTAGGTTTTTTAGGATAAATTTAACTCTGCGGACTAACTCTTTAGCATCTTCTTCACGTTTTGATAAGGCTACAACTTGGTATCCGGAAAAGAATACGATTCTCCATACTGCGTAAGCTAGAGCTAGCCATGAAAGCCCTAACTGCCTTGCTTTAAGTACTATTAATAGTCGCTGCACTAGGAAGTTGTTTAGTACATCTAATTGTAAGGGCCATAAAGTAAATGGTGCAGCTATTCCTTCGATGGAATCGTCTGTTGCCTTATCCCTATCTTCTATTTTTACATAATTTTCTATAAAATGTTGAGCTGATTCTTTGCAAGTGTCGAGTGCTTCGAGTTCTAAGAGAGTTTGCAATTCTTTTTGTTCTTGTTCAGTTAAGGCCATATTATCCGTCCTTGTCCACGTCAAACAGCTTTATGAATCGTACAAACTCGCGGGAGTTATGCTCTAATATCCTCTGCCTAAGCTCCATTTGCAATTGGTATTGTATGTTCGTAAGTATAAAAGCTGAAAAAATAAAGTATAAGCCTGTTGCAGGTCCATACTTTAAACCTGTAAAAACTCCTAAAAACAGTAAGAATGGAGCTAAAAAGAAAACTATTTTTCTAAAAACCTCGTTTTTCCTCATGCTTTTTTTTACTTGAAACTCGATCATTTAATGCCCTCCTATTCTGTTCCTTCTCTCTTTTGTAACAGTTCGTCTATCCGCTTTTGTCGTTCTTCTTTGCTTTCTATCTGCAAAGGTTCGCCATCTTTGCCGGTTACTTCGTGTTTATCTATAAACATACCTAGGTGCTTGCCTATGCTGTCTAAGGCTTTTTGTTTGTCATATAGCTTGAACTTAAAAGTACCATCCTTAGCTATCGAAACCTCTTGTATTACGCTTGTATCTACCTCTTTACTATCTATTACATTAACTATTTGCTTATAATCTATAACAGGCTTTCCGTTATCGCCATACTCCACAACCGTTTTAGCTGTCTTATATTCGAGGTAGTCTTTTAAGTCTGCGAATCCTATCTTGGCTAATTCTTTTAATACTTTATCTTGTGTGATTTCTGTTCTTTCTTCTCTTGCTGCCATCTTTTTGTCAATATAAACCCTAACATTGACATTTCTCAACAATCTACTTCCTGATTGAGCAGCTGTTTCATCTTTGGTTACACTCTTATATGCTGCCTTATAAGCCCTGGTAGCATTAAGGTCAATCAAATATTCATCCGCAAATCGTTTTTGATTTTCTGTCACTTAATGCTCACCACCTTTCATTAAAATTAAATTAAATCGCTAAATTAAAATACCTTCTACTGCTCTCTATAAAAG
>DASRNC010000181.1:0-4166 GCA_035647595.1 Bacillota bacterium
GGGCAGACCGGGCACAATACCAAGCATGAATACAACAATAGCCGCTATGGCTATTACCTTGGGAGAGGTAAAGAGCTGCTTGGCGATATCCGTACCCAGGTTTTCCTTTGAAGCTGAACGGGTGACAAGTATACCAGCTGAAACGGAAATCAATAAAGAGGGGAGCTGGCTAACCAGTCCGTCCCCAACAGTTAGGAGTGCAAATTCCTCCACAGCCTGCATTAGCTGCTCGCCATCCTGGAATACCGTTATGGCAATACCTCCAATGAAATTTATAAGTGTAATAATGATACCTGCTATTGCATCACCCTTAACAAACTTCATAGCACCGTCCATGGCACCATAAAAATCTGATTCTCTTTGCAGCTTTTCTCTCCTATCACTTGCTTCATCATCAGTTATGGACCCGGCATTGAGGTCAGCATCAATGCTCATTTGTTTACCGGGCATGGCGTCAAGGCTAAACCTGGCTGAGACCTCTGATACCCTACTAGCACCGCTGGTAATGACCACTAGCTGTATAACTATGATGATGACAAATATAATAGCTCCCACTACATAATTATCACCTGTTACAAAGCCACCGAAGGCTTCTACTACCCGCCCCGCAAATCTTTGACTCAGGATTAGTCTTGTTGAAGAGATGTTGAGGCCTAACCTAAGTAAGGTGGTTATGAGCAAAAGGGTAGGGAAAATCGATAACTGCAATATTTCAGTGGTAAACATGGACAAAAGGAGTATAATAACCGACAGGGTGATACTAAAGGTTAGGAGCACATCAAGCAAACCAGTAGGTATTGGTATTACAATCAAGACAATAATGCCCAGTATGCCAAAGGCCACCATTGTGTCCATATGTTTTGATAAACTTGTCAGTGTACCACTAGTTTGTCTAGACATTAGCCCTATCTCTTCCTTCCATGCGATAAACGACTGCTAGTATTTCTGCTACAGCCTGATACAATTCTATGGGAATCTCCTGCCCCACCCCTACATCCTTGTATAGGGCTGTAGCTAAAGGCTTGTTTTCAACAATGGAGATATCCTCTTCCTCTGCTATGGTCCTAATCCTATGGGCCAGGTGACCTGCGCCCTTTGCCAGGACTACCGGTGCACCCTCCTCGGATGATTCTAGATATCTTAGTGCTATTGCCAAGCGAGTAGGGTTGGTAACTACAAAGGTCGCCTCAGGTACATCCTTCATCATCCTGCTCATGCCCATTTGTCTTTGCTTTTGCCTTATATGGGCTTTTAGCTGAGGATCGCCCTCCTGCTCCTTTATTTCATCCTTAATCTCCTGCTTTGACATTTTTAGACCCTTCTTGTGCTCATATCGCTGGTAGACATAGTCAAGAATACCTATAATAATGAGCCAGATACCTACCCTTATCATCATCCCTCGGAATAGTTCCATAAAGAATGGAAGGGCAGTCGTAACATTCATCTGTGAGACTGACAAAATCCTGCTAATATTGTCTCTTAGGTAGGTATAGGCTACATAGGCGACAATACCAAGCTTAAAAAGGTTTTTTATTAGCTCAACCAGGGTCCTCATGCTAAATATCTTCTTGAAGCCTTCAATAGGATTGAGTTTTTTAAAGTCGGGCTTGATGGGGTGTAGGGTAGCCATAAAACCCACCTGTGTTAGGTTTGCAACAATACCTGCTATCATCACTACTAGCATAATGGGGAGGGTAATCCTCAAATATCCCAATAAGTGTCCAAGCATTATACCTCCAATGCTTCCCCAAGATACATCCTGGTTCAAGCCGGTTTCTAGTGTTTTATGGAGGGAGGCAAAAATCCCATTGTAGGTCGTGTTGCCTAGCACAGCAATCATAATTATCAATAATATTAAAATTAAGGCTGAATTCAGGTCATTACTCTTGGCCACCTGGCCCTTTTCTCTGGCATCGGCTTTTCTTTTGGGTGTTGGGTCTTCTGTTTTTTCACCGCCTGCCCCTCCACCAGGAACAAATAAGAGGAGGGAGGGAAGGCTTTGAATGAATTCCTCCATACGGCCCTGTATGCCATTGATTGCGTTTACAAGCATATTGCCTATGGCTGGCATTATTATAGTCAAAGCCAGCAGGCCAACTAGTACCTTTAGGGGGAGGCCAAGCATCAATATATTTATTTGCGGAACTGACCTTGATACCAGGCCAATCACTGCATCTGTCAAAAGTATAACGAAAATCACTGGCACTGCTATCTGGAATGCAGTTAGAAAACTCCTAGAAAATATACCCACGATTGCTTGGAGGTCCATTGCACTAAGCTCCAGTCCGGCCAGGGGGATGAGGTCAAAGCTCTGGACAAAGGAATAAATCAATATATAATGACCGTTTATCACAAAAAACAGGGTCAAGCCTATCCAGTGGTACAGGTTTCCAAAAATCGATACACGGCTGTTGGTCAAGGGGTCATAATATGATGCCATGGAAAATCCCATCTGAAAATCTACCATCTGACCTGCCATTTGAAAGCTCAAAAATATAAGGTTAACCGTGAAGCCCAAGGCAAGCCCGAATAATACCTCCTTTATTACCAGTAGGCCAAGCTCAATAAAGGACTCATGCTGCATTGGGGCTGCAGCAGGTATAGACAGGTAAAGGACATAAGCAAAAATTAGGCTGAATCCTATCTTGGCAAGGTTGGGTATCCCTCTGGCGCTAAAGCCTGGAGCCACTGAAATAAAAGCAAGGAGTCTGAAAAATATAAGGATAAAAATAAAGAAATCCTCTATCAGAAAAATATCCACTAGATTCACCTAAACTATATTTGATATATAATCAAATATCCTCATAGTGAAGGCCACTAGCGTATTAAACATAAAGGAACCAAATATTATCAGGGCAATAAATACTGCCAGTATTTTAGGCACGAAGGTCATTGTCTGCTCTTGTATCTGTGTAGTTGCCTGTAAAATGCTTATGGCAAATCCAACCACAAGGGCAACTAAAAGGATGGGAGCAGCGGCCTTTAATGTAGTAGTTATTGCGTCTCTTAGAATATCCATTATAACCTCTTGGCTCATACGACAACAAACCTTTCTCTAGCTATATTTGCTATAAGAAGCCCTCCACCAAAGACTTTACAACCAAGTGCCACCCATCTACCAAAATAAATAAGAGCAATTTAAAGGGGAGGGATATGGTTGCAGGCGGGAGCATAAACATACCCATAGACATTAAGATACTGGCTACTACCAGGTCTATTACGATAAAGGGTATATACAATAAGAAGCCTATTATAAAAGCAGTTTTCAACTCACTGATAACAAATGCTGGTATAAGTGCAGTTAGGCTTACATCCATTCTTTCCTCAGGCAGTTCGTCATAGGATATATTCACAAACAGGGCCAGGTCTTTCTCCCTTGTCTGCCTTAACATAAACTCCTTTATGGGCTCACTACCAACCTCCATAGCCTCTTCTTGGGTCATCTCTCCGGCCATATAGGGGTCTACTGCCAGCTCCATGACCTGACCATAGACCGGTGCCATGATGAATATAGTAATAAATATAGCTAGTCCTATTAAGACCTGGTTGGGCGGGGTCTGCTGAGTAGCTAGAGCATTCCTCAAAAAGGACAATACTACTATAATCCTTGTAAAGGAGGTAACCATTACCATAAAGGCGGGAACAAGCGTTAATATGGTCAGCAATATCAATATATTAATGCTGTCAACAAAGCCCTCTGGCTCATCTGATTGTCCAATTTCAATATCAATATATGGTGCTGCTTGGGCAGATTGGATGCCTAATAGGACCACAATCACCACTATAAAAACCACTGCGAGTTTTCTAATCATGCTTGAGTTTTCCTTTAATAAGTTTTTTTAAATTGTTTGTAAAGGAACCTGACTTGCTGGGATCCTCGTACTGCATTTCAAGTGTTTCTGCCTCATCGTCATCAAGGGTCTTTATTAGGTCAAAACCATTTTCGCTTATACCAACCACCATATAGTCATCCAGTATTTTTACTATACAAATTGACGATTTATTGTTGACGGAAAGTCTCTCAATAACCTGCATTTTCTTATTATGATTCTGGAAATAAAAGTATTTGCTTGTCAGCCTCAAGCTGACGTAAGCCAGCAATATTACAAGAGGTAAGGCTATCAGCAACTTTATTATTTGACCTACTATATTAGGTGGCATTGGTT
>DASRNC010000182.1:0-6286 GCA_035647595.1 Bacillota bacterium
AGATAATTGTTAAAATATAAATCTTTATAAAATGAAGATAAGCAATAAACACAATTTGAAGTTGATATAGAAAAGCGGATAAACCATATAACCAACGATATAGAGCGTCTGGGAGACTATGCCGACCTGTTTATAAAGAAAACCAGTTATACAATTGCCTATCATTCAGCCGCCCTTTTCCTGTACATAGCGATAACAAAGAGCAGTCCTGCCGCTATTACTATGACGCTGTTTATCAAGGGCAACAGATTGTTTTGCCAAAAAAGTATGTTAACGGTTATCAAGGGATTGAACAGGTACGACTTGACCGAGTCCACACCCAGCAAGCCTGCAGCCAGAGGCACTATGAACAGTATCTGGCTTATTGCAATTGCTATAAATGTATTCTCTGACAGAATGGAAATAGAGAATATTATAAACATGATAAACATAGATGCAACAAGCCGCAGGCAGTATAGTAGAGCTAGGTACTGACCAATAGTAAGCCTGAGGGTCAAAGATGAAAAATGTTCAAGACTCTGTACGGGGGCATTGATGCCTACCGCACCATATATCCTCAGGATACCTACAAGATCCGCCAAAAAGCTTGTCAGGCAAATGACAAGGGTTATAACTATGCAAACTATGGTTCGCCTTCCGTAGATTCTACTCCTGCCCTGCTTTGTCGTAGCCACCAGTCTAACGAGCCCTTTGTCATATTCAGTCGCAAACACAGGACATAAACAAAGAGTCAATAACAAGGTCATGATAATGCCCGATACATAGTCCTTGCGACTGCTGGGACCTGTAAGGGCATTGTAACCCGTATCGTATACCAGCCATACATCAAAGTCTCTTTTGGCTTTGATCCTTTCCAATTCTTCCACCCTGTATTTAACCCTCTGCAAGACCTTTTGCGGGTATAATTCATTACTTAGCTGTATCTTGGTCATATTTAGTTGTTCCTTGCTGATTTCTCCTTCGGCCTCTTTTTCTGCTAGACCTTCAAGGACCTCCTCAATCTCTTTAAAACGTTCTTCTTCGTTCTTTATAAAGTTATGAGTATGCTGTCCTATCCCGCCCTCTATCTGTTGAAGGTAGTTTTTATATATGTTGTCGTCATAGTCATAAGGAGCTGTATAGTTCTTCATATTGTATCCTTGGAATAAGAAGAGCAAGAGCAATATAAAAAGAACTTTATTAGTCAGAAGTATCCTGTGGCCTTCATGTAATATAAGCCTTGTACCGGGACCTGCTCTCTTTACTAGTAGCTTTCCAAGGATTCCCCTGACTTTGGAGCTAGAAAAGTGTATCTGCCTTTGCTTAAGATAAATTAATGCAGAAACAAACAGCAAGGCCGTTATGGCTACCATACTGAAAAAGAAAAAGAAAGTAACAAGGTTGACAGGATATCCAAAGAGGTTTACATTTATATAATTTTCGTAGTGGCTGTTTGTCCGAAAAAGGCTGAAAAAACTGATATATCTAAATATTCCGAAGGCCGATTGGGCATCTATTCCCTTGAAAAACGCCAGGTTCACGCCAGCAAACAGGAAAGAGGCCAGATAAACCGCTACCATGTTTTTAAACAGTATACACAGGGTCAGAACCGTCATTCCTAGTAAAAAGTATACCACTATCTTGGACAGCGAGTATATGATGAGATAGGCAGATATGGTCACATCCAGGTTACTAGCTAGAAAGCCTCTAACTGACTGTATCTTCCTAGTCAGGTCATCCATGCCGTACAAATTGCGGACTAAGAGAAAGAGACTGCCATAGAGCAGGAGATAAAGCATTACAGTGAAAATAAACAGGGCCCCTGTCTTGGCTGCCAGCGTATGGTAGTTTCCCCTTTTAGCAGGGCGTATGAGTTTAAACAATCCATTTTCGTCTTCATAAATAAATAAAACAAAGCAGATATAGAATACCAGAATTAAGGCTATAAAGTCTGCTATCTTGTTGTTTGTCAGGGCTAAAATCCACTCCGAATTACCAAACTTCAACTTGTTATTACGTAAATGGGAATAGGCAAGGGGCGTTTTTTTGATATTGCGATATGAAAAAGAGTCTTCTTCCCCAAAAATAGGCGATTTTAACATCTGCTCGGCCTGTTCTTCTATGCTGTCAATGTATTGTCCATAGGCAGATATGCTACTAAACTGTTTCAGTGCTTCATTAAACAGGCTTTGTTCAGTATGATAATGCTTTGTGTAGCGGGGGCTTATCTCTCCTTTTTTATACTGGTCTATGTATTCATAAGCCTTGTCTCCATAGTTTTCCACCAGTTCAGTCTCACTTCTACCAAATAGGGAGAATAATAAAATGTTGTATTTTGCTAGCTCATCGCTTAAATAGCTCTCTATATCATTCACGTCCTGCAGGTCCCTATAAAATCTCTTATAAGCATCAGGGCTTATTTCCTCGTCTGTTGATATTTTGTATGCAAAAAACAGGTTTATAAAAAGCAATAATATCAGTATAAATATAAAGTTCCGCCGAGAGACTATCTTAAGTAACTCATAAAAGCACAACTTCATAAGCTAGCGCTCCTATCATCAAAACGGTAGAGATAGACATCCTCAAGAATGGGATTTAACCGCCTGTATTTATATTTAGACGGTGGGTTGTCACTAACCAGCCTTATAGCTACTTCACTGTCCCTTTTTGCTATGCTGACAACCTTATACTCTTTTTTTATCTGATCTATTGTGTCTTCCGACTCTGTTATTTCATAAACCTTCTCCTCCATGTCAACCAGGTGTTCAGAAAGGGGTTTTTTGGAGACAAGTCGGCCCTCATTCATAAGGAGTATTTCACTAGATATGTACTCCACATCAGTGACGACATGGGTGGCTAAGATTACTATTTTACTAAAACTTATCTCTGATATCAAGTTACGGATACGGATTCTTTCCTTGGGGTCAAGCCCTGCTGTAGGTTCATCCAGTATCAATACTTGTGGGTCTCCGAGAATTGCCTGTGCTATCAGAATTCTCTGCCGCATTCCTCCTGAATATGCACTGAGCCGTTTATCAGCTACATCCCTTAGGTTTACTAGGTCCAATAAACCCTCGATCTGCTTAGTGGCGTTTGTCTTTTTCATGCCCTTGAGAGCACCCATATAATACAGAAATCTGCGTCCTGAAAAACTATCATACATTCGCTGTTGCTGTGGCATATAGCCCAAAGCTTCACGGTAGGTTCTACCCAGTTTTACAATATCCTTGCCCTTATAGAGTATATGTCCTTTATCAGCCTTCAAATTACGAGCGATAATATCCATAAGAGTGGTTTTCCCAGCACCATTAGGACCTAAAAGGCCATATATACCAGGAGTAAAGACGGCAGTAAAGTCTATCAGGGCCTTTGTACTGCCATAGTTTTTACTAAGTCCCTTTATCTCAAGCATCTTATATCTCCTTTTATTTTATCAGTAAGCTTTGATAGGCAAAGATCTAATTCTCCTTTTTACTATTCTCCCATTCCGTAAACTGTCTGCTGGCCTCATCGATAATCCTGTATACGCCTGCCTCTTCCAGGTCTTTCCTAAGCCTTTCTATAAATGCATCGAAATCCTCCGGCCTAGTCTTGTAGACCTGAGGCAGGGAGTCTATTATAGCGTTCGTCATTCTTATTTCATCTGTAATACCCTCTGTATCAAAGACAAAACCTGCAAATCTATCATTGGATTTGTCCCACAGTTCCCTGTATAATCTCTGCTTGTCTCTGGATTCCTCAGCATTCGTATGGGATATAAACATATTGCCAAGCGTCAATCCTGTAATGCTCCCACTTCTATCCTCTACCTTACCATCTACTAGCTGGTAGTCCCTGTTTTTTACTCCATAGATGAGTAGGTTGGTCAGGTCAGTATCGGAGTAAATCCTTGAGAGTATATCAAAGGCCTCTTGCTTGTTTTTCGAAAAAGCCGATATACCTGTTGCAAAGCCGGTACTGCGCAATACCACTTGATCAGAAAGGGTTACAGCTATAAGCCCACCACTGTTCCCATCTGTATCCGTGTATCTGTATGCAATATAATCCTCAGGTGACTTCCCTGCCATAGCATCTGTGTGAACAAAGTATGTATCAGGATTAAGCCAATCTTCTACAGATGTATCTATATAGCCCTTACTTGCATAAAGGCACAAGGACCTGAGATAATCAACGTATCCCCTATCGTCCAGTACACTTATAAAGGGCTGTTCATCCCTATTAACATTCTTAAATACAGCCTTGGTCAAACTGAATTTGTTCTCTTGTATAAATATCGGAGAAGTCAGATCTGGGGGATAAATTACAGAAAACTCTTTTTTTTCATTATTTGAATATACCCTTTCAAAAATATCACCCAGCTCCCATATGGGCTTCTTTAGTTGCCCAGCAGAGAACCCATATTTGTTAACAAGCTTTTCATTAAACATATTGGCTGCCACTCCAAAAATACCTTGAGTGGAAGCATCAATGCCGTAAATGATATTGCCATACTTCATTGCATCCCACTGCTTTTCAGGAATGCTGTCCCACAATTTTCTACCGGCTTCTGTGTTCAGGTAGTCATTTAAAGGTTCATAAAATCCCTCTTTAGCAAGGGTGTAGTAATAAGGCATTTGATCAGCTGATCTAACACCTGAAAATAGAATATCAACTTGTTCCTCGTTTTCTATCATCGATCTCAGGTTCTTTAGGTAATTCATATGATCTAAACTTTTAAATACGACTTGGTATTCACATCCTTGCTTTTTTAGCATGAGGTTTAACTCTGACCTTATATCATCGGTCAAAGTTAACATGGTAATAGAATCAACCACCCACACAATAGACGGCATGTTATCTCTTTCTACATCGCTGGGATCTGACGGTTCGGAAGTCTCATCTGGGCCAGAAGGTAGAGTCGGTGCAAGTTTATCAGTGGGTTTTGGGCTGTCAGTATGACTGACATCTTTGGTTGTAAATACACCACACCCTGTAAATATAGAGGTTAAAATCAGTAACACTAATATACCTGCTATACATCTATACAAACTTATCAACCTCCTATTGGTACCTTATTAGAAAAATCTACAGGAGAAAGCTCATAATTGTTCATGCCATTATGAAAATCATCAATGGATATCTGCCCTATACTACCTGTTATATCCATATCAAAGACGTCTGTCAATACAAAAATGTACTTATCTTTATATCTTACTTTAGGAAACAGCGTTATATTGTTCGGTATGTCCTTTTTGAGTTTCTCTACTCTATCAGTTTTAAAATCATAGAAATACTCTTCATGGTTTTCTGAAAAGACTGGCCCTAGCTTATCATCATGATCCTTGGCAATATAGAAGAATAGTTTGTTATCCACAAATGAGGGGACTGCACAGTTAAATCCTTTGTGTAACACCTGTTCTTTGTTTGTTAGCATATCTAACCTCTTAAATTCATACTCCCCATACTCATTTTTTTCGTTGTAAAAATATGATCCATTAGCAATTATCTCAGGGCTAGGCAGATGGTTCTCTATAATTTCTCCTGTTTCTATTTTGAATATGAGGTTTTCATGTATCGGCTCATGTAGCTTGTTTTCCAGCCATTCATGCCATTGTATCTGGCGTTCATAATAATAAAGCTCATAGTAAACCTTATTATCAAATACACCATTAACAACTACACTTATATTGTTGTCACCCTCCTTAAACTTGAGAAGGTGTGAAATCTCACCTGTATCAAGGTTAATTGAATACAAGTGGAGACCTATATACAATAAATCATCTTCTGCTTCCTTTGGATAACTATATGCGGTAAAGTAGAGAGTGTCTTCAATCAGATAGTATCTTCCCAGGTTTGGTGATATATCATCTATAGTTGCAATTTTAACCTGTTCTGTCCCGCTATATTTGGATTTATAAAGTATAGTTTTGTGAGCAAGTAATCCATCAGCACCCCATTCACTAGATTGGTTGAAAAAGTAAAGATGGCCCTTGTAAACAAAAGGCGAAAGGCCTTTACCATATGCTGTACAAAGTTTTGGGTCTGAGTGATCACAATTGGGCTTGTTACATGCAAATGTCGCATCCAAAGTCTCATAATCCAAGTAAAGTAACCTGTCACCGCTGAAATATAACATAGCGTTTTCAAAATATGAACCATCATTGTTAATTACTAGATATCGCTCGTTTACACTAGCCTTTTTATTTGTTGAGCAAGCAGCTGTAACTAGCAGGATTAACATAATAATATAAATTGACATTATCGAATTTAATCTCGTCCGCACCTTTACACCCCTTAAAATTCCTTGGCCTGGGTATGTTTCTTGGCT